>CBDUZN010000125.1:0-6377 GCA_965371715.1 uncultured bacterium
ATAAATAATATCATTAACAATGAATTTTCAATTCTATTAGGTGATGCATATGGAGTTGACTTTTTAGTACAGAAATACTTAGTTGAAAAGAATTACTTTAATGCATATATTTATTCAATTACAGATCCTCCAAGAAATATAGCCACTGATAAGTTTTCAAAAAAGATTATAGATTATAAAAACATGGATGAATATAGAAAATTATCGGAAGAAGAAAAAAGCAAAATCAACTTTAGCGAAAGAAGAAAACAATCATTAAAAGATATAGCAATGGTTAAAAAAGCAGATTTTTTGTTAGTTATTTGGAATGGAGAAAGTGAAGGTTCTAAAAACAACATTATTAGAGGAATTGAACTAAATAGAAAAATAAAAGTTATTTTAAATAGTAGAATTATTCCTCAGGAGAATATAAATATAAAATTTATTGAAAATATATATGAAGAAAACAAGGGAATAGGCATTAAGGAATTAAAAAACCGATTGAATCAAGAACTGGGAGAGGAAAATATTCCTTCAAACAATTTATTGAAAAAATGCAAATATATGGAAAAAGTATACCCTTCAAATAGGAAAACATTTTTACATGGAACGAAGGATTATAGTGAATATCTAATTTCATCTTTCTATAAAGGCAAAGAAAGCATAAGATATAAACCAAGTATCATCAGTAAACTAAAATCAGAAATTTTGATAATGGAAAGTGATTTCCAAAAAGATAATACATTATTTAAAATTATGGAAAAATAATATATTAAATTCACACTATTTAAAAAAATCACAAAGAAAGCTAAGAAATATTATGAATCTAAGAGGAGATGAAATATGATCACATATCAAACAGATCTAAGTGGAATTACAAAGGAGCAGTTAAAAGGATTTTTTGTTGGGTGGTCGGTTCCATTCACAGTAGAAGAACATTATGAAATATTACAAAATAGTTATATGTTTGTTTTGGCAATTAATACTGAAACAAATAATGTTGTAGGATTTGTTAATGCTATTTCTGATAAATTGAAATTTGCATTTATACCTATGCTTGAAATCTTACCTCCTTTCAAAAATATGGGAATTGGATCAAAACTTATGGAAACTTTATTGTCAAATTTAGAACATATTCCTTGCATTGATTTAACATGTGAGCCTGAAATGCAACCATTTTATGAAAGATTTAAACTTATAAGATCTCATGGAATGATAATAAGAAGATATTTGAATCAGTAATGTAATAAACCCGAATTTGTAGCCCATCTTTTTAGGATACCATTCCTAAAATTATTTAAATAACAATTAAGTGCTTAGTAAAATATAGAGAAAAGAAAGTAATTGACAGTTAATACCTAATCCATATAATTAAATATATGAAAAAAATAAAACTAAAAGATATTGCAACAATATTTTCGGGAATCAATTATCCTCCGAAGGGTAAAGATTTTGGGGAAGGAAAAGAATACCGAATTATAAATATTGCTAATATTGCAAAAGATGGAATTATTGAGGGCAATATCAACACAATCAAAACAAATAAAGAGAGAAGTATTCTAAAATATGTTGTGAATACAGGAACTGTTATAGTTAATTCAAGGGGTACAATAATTAAATCAGCAATTATAACTGATGAGCATGCTGGGGCATTAATATCATCCAACATTATTGGTATTGAAATAACAGATGAAAGGTTCATCCCTGAATATCTTTTTGCCTTTTTTATAAGCGAATATGGACAAATGGAGGTGAGGAAACGCAGCAAATCAGCAATTTCATTAATACATCTTAATCTTTCATCTATTTCAGATATAGTATTGCCCATTCCAAGCAATGGTCAGTTAAGAGGGATTATACAAATGGCAATTATGTACAAAAATATTAAATCTGGAATAAGAGAACAGAATAAGATTGTACAAGAGGTTATAGATTCCACAATAATGAATATTGTTGATAGCAAAAAATGAAAAATGAGAAAGAAAGCATTATCAGCAATAGACGAAATTCAATAATAACATTAAACCTAATAAATTATGCAATAGAAAAATATCCTGAAGAATTAGGATTACCATATAGGTTTCATATGATTCGGGAAAATGAGTATAAAAAATTCTTTTTAAAGTATATAAATATTCTTATTAAACAGATTCCAATATTAAAAAAGAATAAATCAATAATGATAGAGGGAGCAGAAAACAACACAGAATTCATAAATGATTTCAAAAAGTATTTATTTGATATTAACGAAGGGAAAAGATTCTCAGCATTACAGATGTTATTTGTAAAATGGAAAATGGGTGATGACAGAAGATGCGGAATACAGAATTACACAGGTTATTTTCCCGGAAGAATACAATATGAAATAATGGAATTAAGGGAAGGAATGAGCATATATGATCCTTTCTATAATTATGGAGATATGGCTATAGTTCTTGTATCTAAGTCATGCTATAAAAAGGAATTTTTTCTTTATGGGAATTCGGGGAAACAGAACATTGATTATTTTTTCACTGCATTAAACATTACTAATGGAAATGATAAGATTAAAATAAACATAGTTAGCGAAAGTTTTTTTGAAAAGCCATTTATGAAAAACGATAAATTAATAAAATTTGATAGAGTTTTTTCTGCAATTTTTTTTGACCATAGAAATCAAGATAAAACAATTTTAAGTTATCAAGAAGTATCAAACTATAAATCACCAAAACCCAAAGACACTCATCGTTTTATATTTGATTATATTTTGGAAATGCTTAAACCCAATGGTAAAGCATTTTTGATAGTGCCATATTCCTTTCTTGCAATAAAAAGAACACAAAACATACGAAAAATGCTTATAGATAATAATGTTCTTGAATCAATAATATATACAAACAATAAGAAAAGGCTTTGGAAGAGTGTAAATGTAGAAACAGCAATATTAATACTTAATAAAAAGAAAAAGAAAAAAATGAGAAACAAAGTGTATTTTTTTGATACTGGAGAAATTAGTCCTGATAAAATGTATAAAACACCATTTAATGTAATAAAGAAGAATGAAGAGGTGAAATGTTTGTCCCGAATTTTTGATAAAAAATAAATTGAAAAAAATGATTATAATCTTTCTACTCTGCTTTATATTGATAAAAAAATGAAGAAAACAAATGCAGAATCAATAGAAAAGGGTTTAGAAAAGCTTGGAACAATTGTTCAAAAAATGGAAACAGATACAAAAATATTAAGAAAAATACTAAAAACAAAATTACCAAATATAATTAAATAATCCCTAAATTCTTATATTTCTTTTTAAATTGTCATTCCTGCGAAGGCAGGAATCCATCTTTAATAAATATGTTTCCAGATTTTCCACACAATTAAGATAGTAAATTGATAATTGAAAATAGAAAAAGAATCAAATGATAATCTGACAATACAAATTAAGAAAACACTGGATTCCTGCCTTCGCAGGAATAACCTGAGGAATATATTGTAAAACGCAACGCATTAGTAATTCGAGGATTGTACATTCTGAGTAATTCGAAGAATGTATTGAGCAGGAATAATCCGAAAGATATGTTGTTCGCAATCATGGATTCGCCGTGGGGAACCCTCCCAAACCTATATTTCTTTTATCTCTCTTGCAATTTGCTACTTGTCACTTTTTTTCAATTTTTCCACTTTTTCAAGCACCGTCCCCTGAAATTTGTTCTCATTTCCTTGTCTTTTTTATCTTTTCTTTTTTCTGTCATTCTTGGTTTTTCCTTGTCATACCGTACTTGATACGGTATCCAGTATTCTCCCTTTTCTTTTCTTCTTACTAAATGTGAGTGTATAGAAACCAATAGCAAGCAGAAAAGCGTTCCCCAAATAAACTATATACTTTAATACAGAAAATAGGTATTGACATACAGACAAACCTATGGTATAATGCAATCAACAAGGAGTAAAAATGTTAAATGAATTAAAAATATTCGGATACAGAAAAATAGAGCCGGCAATAATCACCGCACTTGTATCAGGAGATCCATTGCTGTTTATTGGCACGCATGGAACAGCAAAAACAATTCTATGTCAGAAGCTGGCAAAATTATTACAATTGAAATATCATGCCTATGATGCATCAAAGGCAATGTTTGAAGATGTGATTGGCTTTCCCGATCCATTATCCATTAATAATGGTATGATGAAATATGTATCAACTCCAATGTCAATATGGGAAAAGGAATTCATACTTATTGATGAATTATCAAGAGCTCAGCCATCATTGCAGAATAAATGGCTTGAAATTATAAGGTCAAGAAAAATTATGGGTGTGGAGTTACCCAATCTTAAATATGTATTTGCTGCAATGAATCCTATTAATTATGCTGGAAGTAATATGCTAGACGATGCTCTTATAGGACGATTTTCCGTAATAATAGAAATGCCCAAAATCAATGATATGATTGATGAGGATATAAAGAGCATTATGATAAATATGAATGAGGATGATTCAAGGGAATTGAAGAGAGAAAGAAAAGACACAAATATAATTGAACTGCGTAGAACAATAAATAAAAAGATTAATATTATAAGAGAAAACTTTAATAATCCTCTATATTCTTCAATTGCCACACCCTATATATTAAATACATTAAAAACATTAAATGAGGACAATATTGAAATTGATGGTAGAAGAATGGGAATGCTTTATAGAAATTTCAAAATACGGCTTGCAATGGAAGATGTTAAAAAAAATACGGATAAGAAAAAAATATTACTTCTCTATTCAAATGTGCTTGAATACACATTACCATTTAGAGTGAACAAAGATATATTGCCTGATGCCAATTATAGAATAATTGCAGAAAAAGCAAGCAATAATGATAATAATAAAATATACTTTAATCCATTAAATCCAAAACAATCAATGAACCATTTGTCAAAAAACAAGCATATAAATGAAGAAGACAAAGAAAAGTTTATTAGAAGATTTATAGAAGAACTTGATAAAGCAATCACAAAAAATGACACTAATAAAATTGCGGACTATATCTATACATACATATATCTGTTTTCATTAATAAAGAAAAATAAAATTACAATGAAAATTAGTTTAATAGAATTAATAATGGGCATGTTTAAGAAAAGAGTTTTAAATAATTCATTAGAACATAATGAATATCAAGTAGAAAACAAAATTGATACAAAAAGTGTAGAGGATGTACTGGCAATGCAGATTGTAAATACAGGTCAAAATAATGAAAACATTAAAGAAAGTTATAAGAAATTGACTGCCTCTTTGAAAAAGCATACAAGAATGGAGGAATAATATGAAACTTAATTTACTAAAAACAGAAAAATATATAAAGGAGTTTAAGGTAAATATTTGTAAACCTCATTATACAAATATTCCTGTACAAGAAGCAATAAAACTTAGCGTAGCATCTGTTTTTGAAAAAACGGTTTTTAGGTATGGTAATAATGAAATTGATAAATTACCAATCATTCTTGAAAATGATGAGAAAACATCAGGATGCCTTATGTTCTCAACCAAAAAGGGAATAAAATTATTTTTAAAGAGCATGATAGAAAGACATAGTGATGAACACACAAAGACAATGTACGAAGCAATACTTAAAAATTTTCGATATTTTGACATAAAAGGCGTGAATGTTGATAATAGATTGATTGTGAGGGGAAAAAAGAAATATCAATTTGTCCCATATTTAATGTTATCACAGAATAATTTGCGGAATATCATGACTGATAGTGGTATTAGGTATTATCCATTATATGATGATTTTCATAAAATTATGTATTATAGATTCAAAAAATTTTCACACAAAAATGCATTATTGCATAAAATTGAATATATAATGTTAAATAATAATGATAAGAGATTTATTGGACGAGGCAGAAGACCGAAGTTTAGCTCAACAATAAGTGTGTATAATGGTTCAACCTTTTATAGCACTAACAAAATAAGCGATATTGATAATGAATTAATGTGTCAACTAGATAAAGATGGAAAAGCAATACTCTTAAAACGCGCCCTTGATCTTACCCCAAAACCATATATTTATGCTGATTATATAGTTAAATATCCCCCTACATCATTCATCAAAAAGAAATTCAAAAATAAGAACTTATCAGGCATAAGCAAGATAAGAAAGCCATACTATTCCTTCCATCAGCCAGTAATGATAAATATTAGTAAAAATGCAACAATTATAGAAGATCCAAATGATGCTTATGAAATATTAAGCAGGATATCAAAGGGAATATATGTCCCCGATGACAAACCAATGATAATAGACCCCAACTATTATAATTCATCAAGCTATTTTCTGTTGGGATTACCGGAGATGTAAATGAGTGAAGCAATCAAAAAGAGAATAAAGAAATTTATCAAAAAATACAATCTAAAATTTAAA
>CBDUZN010000126.1:0-6112 GCA_965371715.1 uncultured bacterium
TCTCCGGATATCTTTGCTCCCGGAATTGTAGAAGCAGTATATTCAATAAACAATCAAATACAAATTACTTTTACGGAAACCCTTGAGAGTAAGGTAGATTCAGTGTTTTTGATTAATGATAGCATGAGAAACAAAGAGGATGATTACTATACTGACAAATCTGTATTAATCATTCAATACAATAATGATGAGGGATATAAATCAATAGATATTTTTGGTGCAAGTGACAAATATGATAACAAAAAGAATTATTCGGGAATTCTATTGAAGGGTGTACACATAGTTGACACAATCCCTCCTTTTGTTGAAAGAGTTGTATTTCAGGATTCTGTAATTAGGATAGTTTTCTCGGAAATTATTGATACATTAAAAATTGAGATATATCCATTATATGTAAAAATACTGGGAAGTAGAATTGAGAAAAATCGTGTAAATGTATACATTGATGATACAATTAATCTTTATCAAAAAGAAGTAGTGGTTTCTGATTATTGTGATAAAAACAAAAATATCGGGAAAACAACAATAAGATATCAACAATTTTCGGACTCATCATATAATGCACAGATAGAAATTGAAGAATATGATCCATTTACATATTTATATCTTTTAAGGGATGATAGCCTTGTCTTGTATAAGGGGCTTACTGATTCATTGGGAAATTATTCTTTCAGGGACTTATTAAAGGGAATATATTATATAAAGAGCGATTCAGTATTTAAAAAAATTGCTGAATAGTAAATTGGTTGACAAAGAAAAATAGAAAAAGTTGACAAGTAGTTGACAAGCATTGTTGTTGTTTGTATAATATATGCATGAATACTAAAGAGAATATTTTAAATATAATTAAAAAATCAAATGGGATATCGGCGACAAGTATTGGGAATATGCTTGGTATTACAAGGCAAGCAGTACATAAACATATAAATAAATTGATTAATGATAATATTGTTAAGAAAACTGGGAATACTAGTGCAACAAAATATTACATAAGTGATAAAAAGAATAAGTATGAAAAATTTGTTAGGACATATGAAAATAGAAATCTTGATGAAGATAAAATTTTTAATGAAAGCGTTTTGATGGCCAATTTAAAAAGATGTATAACAAATAATACATACAATATAATTAATTATGGTTTTACTGAATTATTAAATAATGCAATAGATCATTCTTATTCAGAAAAAATAGATATTAAATTGCTAAAAGAAAACAATCATATTACATTTATTATTAGGGATAAGGGTATTGGTATATTTTATTCAATATTGAAAAAGTTCTCTCTAGATAGTGAAGAGGATGCACTTTTTGAATTAATAAAAGGAAAAACAACAACAATGTCATCAAAACACAGTGGCGAGGGAGTGTTCTTTACATCAAAACTATGTGATAACATGATTATAAAATCACATTCAATAGAAATGATATATGATAATATAAACAATGATATATATTTTAATAAAAAAAAATATTTGAAGGGCACCTTTATAGAGTTTAGAGTGAAAAAGTCAACAAACAGAAATATAAAATATATATTTGATAAATATGCATCTTCTGAATATGAATACAACTTTTCAAAAACAAAAATAGATTTGAATTTATTACAGGAAAACTATATATCAAGGTCTCAAGCAAAACGACTGCTAGTAGGGTTAGATAAATTTGAGGAAATCATACTAAATTTTAAAAAGGTTAGAAATGTTGGACAGGGTTTTATTGATGAAATATACAGAGTTTTTAGAAACAAGCATCCAAACATCAAGATAGATTCAATTAACATGAATAGTATTATCAAATCAATGATTCGGCATATTCGGGTTGACAAAGAAAAATAGAAAAAGTTGACAAGTGGTTGACAATCTGTGGATAAGGGGCGCAAATAGAATAACTTCTGTTTATAGAAGTTTTAAAGTGCTGATATTACTATGCACTCAAATTGAAAGGTTGACAATAGGTTGACAATAATTGATGAAAAAAGGAGAATATATGAAATCAAAAAAGAAAACAGTATTCAGTTTTTTATTAATTCTTTTATTTATGGGAATTGCCTTAACAAATTGTGGGAAAAGTGAAAATCAGGTTCTTGATTATTTTGAAAATGCTGAATTGCAATATGAAGGAGAGTTGCAGGAAGAAAACATTATTACAGCATTAAATGATATTCTGAATTTATCAGAAGAACAGTTGAAAACCAGAACATATCAGGATTATGCAGGAATAGAGAATCAATGGGATTTGCCTACATTGATTAGTAAACATTTTGTTCCAAGTGAAAAAGGTAAATCTTTGGGAAAAAAGTTTTATAATGAGGTCAAAACCAATAAAGTGCAAGTAAAGATTGAATGGTTTTTGAATAATATTGAACAATTTGAATTAGAGCAATAATAGTGAATTATAAGACCGGGAGTTGACAATAATCGTTTAAAAGGAGAAAATTTATATGACAGAAAGAATTGTTGAAAAACAGCAGAATGATGCATTTTTTGGTATTGAAAATGCAAGGAAATATGCCAAAGAATCAGAAAAGTCTTCAAAAATGAGATTTGGAGGATTTTTGAAAAGGTTAAATAATCTGAATATTAATGGAAAATATTTGGAAATTGGAGCAGGTTCAGGAGTATTGGCAGCTATGATTGCTAAAAGCAATCAGGATATTGATATTACAGCTGTAGAAATATCACCGGATATGATAACTGTAGCAAATGAATATTTAGAAAAGGAGAATTTAACTTCTCAAATTAGATTTATTGAAGGGAAAATTACAGATGAAATGTTTTTAGAGAAATTAGGGAAATATGATCTGATATATTCTACACTTTCTTTGCATCATTGGGAAGATCCCCAAAAAACAATTACAAATTTAATGAAATTATTAAATGATAAAGGTGTCTTAATGATATTTGATTTAAGGAGAGTGTGGTGGCTTTATTGGGTGCCAAGTCAGAGTGGTTTTTATAAATCCATAAGGGCAGCCTATAAAAAGCATGAACTTGAAGAAATGTTAGAAAGCATTAATATTAAAAAATACAAAATTGAAAGTATTTTCCCTTTTTTCTTACAAAATGTTACGATTAGGAAACAATTGAATCAAAAATAAATCATAATAATGGAACAATTATTTTGGAAAGAACAAACGGAAAATCTTGAAACCTTGCAATAAGTATATTTGTCATAATATATATAAGCTATAAGGCCGGGGCTTGACTTTTTGACATTTTTATTCACAAAAAACAGCTATTTTTCATTAAATTTGCATAAAGACCACTATATATAGACAAAGATTGAATAGTATACACAATTATTGCGTATTTAAGGGCAAAAAAATGTCAAAAAGTCAAGCTCCGGCCTTGAGGTTGACAATAGGTTGACAATAAATAGATTTATTTAATTGTTTATGTAAAATAATTGACAGATGGGAATATAAGTGATAAACTGCATAATAATATGAAGGAACTAAAAGAACAATTAGAAGAATTCAAAAGCAAAAATGTAAAATTTATTAGACCTATATTTATTGATATTCTTGGTAGAATGCTTGATTTTACAATTCCGATAAATGAGATTGATACCTTCATTAAAGAAGGGAAAGGATTTGACGGCTCTAGTGTGGAGGGTTTTGCAAGAACCGAAGAAAGCGATTTGAAGTTTATTCCTGACATTGACACATTAACAATATTACCATGGGAATATAAGGGCTTTGAAAATGTATGGAAAGAGGCAATAGTTTTTGGACATATACATAATACAGTTGGAAAGGTATATGAGGGAGACACAAAAGCATTATTAAAGAATATTATTGCAAAACATAAAGATATTGGAATTCCAAAATGCGGTGCTGAATTGGAATTTTTTGTGTTTGAAAATGATAAAGAGCCCATTCATACTGATGAGGGTGGATATTTTAGATCGGGAGCATGCGGGGAAATACGAAAAGAAGCACAAATTGCTCTTAATGAAATGGGTATAGGAACAGAGTTTGATCATCATGAAGTTGCTAATAGTCAACATGAAATAGATTTAACCTATACGGATGCACCCAAAATGGTTGATAGTATAATCTTAACAAAATATATAGTAAAGAAAATTGCAAGAAAATTTGATAAATATGCTTCTTTTATGCCCAAACCAATTGCTGCAATAAATGGCAATGGTATGCATGTACATATTTCATTATGGAAAAATGGCAATAATTTATTCTTTGATAAGGATAAGCAGGGATTAAGCAAAATGGCAGAATCATATATTGCCGGATTAATAAAATATGGAAAAGATATTCAGGCAGGATTAAATCAATGGGTTAATTCCTATAAAAGACTTATCCCGGGTTATGAAGCACCTACTTATCTTTGTTGGGGAACAAAAAACAGATCTGCCTATGTAAGGGTTCCGGAATATCAGAAAGGAAAAGAATCTGCAACGCGAATTGAAATAAGAAGCTTAGACCCAGCCTGTAATCCATCACTTGCAATAAGTTTGATTCATGCTGCAGGTATACAGGGTATTAAAGAAGGGTTAGAGCCCCCAAAACCGGTTGAGGCTGATGTATTTCATTTATCTGAAATAGAAAAAAAGACATTAAATATAGATGAATTATCACCTTCATTAGAAAAAGCATTAGAACTTTTTGAAAATAGTGAATTAATTAAAGAAACATTACCTAAGCATATTTATGAAAAATTCATTGAAAATAAAAAAATTGAATGTAGCAATTTTAATAAACATGTAACAGATTATGAAATGAAAAATTATTTTAGTGAATTATGATATTCTCTATCTTTTTTGGGCGGACTAAGGACTTTGTTTATTATTGTTCACAAATTTAAGAGGAGACATTATGAAAACCTATAAACATACTCAAATTGGCTGGCTTATGTTATTATTGCTTGTGATAGGGATTATATTAATTGGCTATTTTGGACTTAAGGATGTAAACGGGACTAATATCGCAGTTTTTTGGATACTTGTGATATGTGTTATACTGTTTGCAAACTTAACTGTTATTGTTAATGATAAATTTATCGAAATTAAATTTGGAATAGGATTAATTAAAAAAACATTCAACATTACAGACATAAAATCATGTACAATTGTTAGAAATCATTGGTGGAATGGATGGGGAATTAGAAAAATCCAAAAAGGGTGGCTATTCAATGTATCCGGATTAGATGCTGTGGAGTTGATTATGAAAAATGGACAAGTATATCGAATTGGTACCAATGATCCGGAAGAACTCAGTAGATTAATACAAAAGACATTAAATGAAGGAAAAAAATAGTTTGATTTTTCTACTTTTTCTACCACCGTCCCCATGAATCCCCTATGTTTGAGGATCTTTTCTATCACCGTTATTATTGACACCCATTGACAATGTATTAAAAAGGGATACAATTGTATTAATTATGAATACAAAAGAATTGTTAACTCTATTTACATCCAAATCAAGAGTTGTAATTCTTGAATTGTTTTTTCTAAATAAAAATGAAGATTTTTATGTAAGGGAAATAGAAAAGAAAACAGGATTATCTATTGGATCTATTCAAAAAGAATTAATGAATTTGTCAGAAATTGATTTATTAAATAAGAGGAGAAGAGGCAATAGATTATATTATACTATTAATACCAATCACTTAATATTTGAGGAATTACTATCAATAATAAAAAAGTATTTAGGTATAATCCCGGCACTTAAAAATTCTTTAGATCACGATGAAATCAATGTTGCATTTATTTTTGGTTCAATGGCAAAGGAAAACTATAATGCAGAGAGTGATATTGATATTATGATTATTGGTAAAATTAGCACTAAAAAGTTGAGCGGATTATTGAGAATTATCAAAACAGGATAAGAACTCAATTATGTTTTGTATTCAGAAAAAGAGTTAAGGAAAAAAAATAAAAAAAACGAACCATTTGTGAAAAGAATCTTATCAGATGAAATAATTTTCATAAAGGGAAGTGATGAAACAATTAGAAAAATTATTAGGTAGTAAGATTGAGAAATTGTCTTCATCAAAACAAGAAATAGATAATTTGGTGGATATAGTTAAAAGAGATATAAAAGATGCAGGGGTAAAAGAAATTTCCAATGATAGAAGATATGCAGCAGCTTATA
>CBDUZN010000127.1:0-5947 GCA_965371715.1 uncultured bacterium
CATTAATTCTTATTAGTATATCCTTTATTCGCAAATTTTCAGGCATAATACCTGAAAGAGGATTTATAAGTCCTCCTATTGAGTGATACTTGCCATTAAACTTTCTGCCTTTTTCAAAAATCATAATATCTCTTGCACTTTCAACTATCATAAGAATATCTTTTCTTTTAGATGAAGTACAAATCTCACATGGATCTGTTTCTGTAAGTCCACCACATTTGGAGCACATTTTAATACCTTCCATTACATCTTTTATAGAATGGATTAAGGATTCTGCAATATCTTTATTGGATGATAAAAGAAAATAAATTATTCTTTCTGCACTCTTATCCCCAATACCCGGAATTTTTTTTAGTGCATTTTTTAAATTATTTATTTTTTCCACTTACATACCCGGTAAATTCATACCACCAGTTATTTTTGACATTTCTACTTTGTTTTTTTCCTCTACCTGTTTTCTCACTTCATTTACAGCGGAAACAATAAGATCTTTAAGCATATCAATATCATTGGATTCAATGATCTCTTTATCAATCTCAATATTAAGTAATTCAAATGCTCCATTCATCTTAACTGTTATCATACCTCCACCTACTGATGCTTCTGTTTCAATATCCTTAAGTTTTTCCTGCATTTCCATCATTTGCTTCTGCATGTTTTGGGCTTGTTTCATAAGATTATTCATATTCATATGTCCTCCTGTTATTCTATGATTTGACTATCAGTTTCTTTTAAAAGTTTATTAATAAGTGGATTATCTTCAAGTGGGCTCTTTTTAAATTTATTATATTTTTCTTCATTATTATAGAATATCTTGATCTCAATATCCAGATTTTGTTCTCTAATCTCCTCATCAATAGTTTTTTGATTTAAATCTTTTATATAAGCCCTAGGCACTTCTAATTCATAATAATTGTCCTCACTATATCTTATTTTGGACATTCTTAATGCTTCAGATATAAAAAACTTTTTGGCTTTAAGCAAATCAATCAATCTTTCCATTATATTTGTTGATTCAGAAATTTTTCCCTTTTTCTTTTCCTCAATCCGTGGCTTTTTTTTTACTATTTCTCCAATATTTACATTCTTAATCATAGCAATAATATCATCAATATCTTTGGATTCTATAAGATATGCAATACGAGCAAGTTCATTTTCAACAAGTAATTTTTTATTATTTGTAAATTTTAATTTTGATGATGTTTCGGTTAATTCGGTTGTAATTTGCATAAGGGATTCATTTGAAAATTCTTTTGTCTGTTTTATTGCTAACTCTTTTACAGCATCACTCATAACTTCGGTTTCTTCTGTTTCAATCATATTTTTTATAAGAAAAAGCTTGTGAATATAAAAAGCAAATTCTGATACAAATGATTCAAGATCATAACCCCTTGACATTACATCATTAAGAGAATCAATTAGTCCTTTAGGATTCCTATCAATAATATATTCTGTGAAACGGCCGAAAAAATCATCATTTAATCTACCAAACATTATATTTACATTATCATAAGATACCTTTTCGGCTGTTGATGCAAGTTGATCCAATATAGATGTTGCATCCCTTAAGCTGCCATCTGCAAGTTGCGCAACAAGTTTAAGTCCATCACTATCAAAGTCAATGTTTTCTGCTGAGCAAATATATTCAAGCTGTTCAACGGTTTTATTAAGAGGAATACGCTTGAAATCAAACCTTTGACATCTTGAAAGTATAGTTGGGATCACATTAAATGGTTCTGTTGTTGCAAAAATAAAAATAACATGCTCAGGTGGTTCCTCTAAAATCTTTAATAATGCATTAAATGCCTCTTTTGTCAGCATATGGATTTCATCAATAATGAATATTTTGTATCTGCCTTTTACTGTTGCATATTTTGCCTTTTCACGCAAATCCCTTATTTCATCAATACCTCTATTACTTGCTCCATCAATCTCAATAACATCCATATCCCTTCCTTCCATTATTGCCTTACAGGATGAACATTCAAGACATGGCTCCCCTTGCTTTGGATTATCACAATTAAGTGCCTTTGCAAGTATTCTTGCTGTTGTTGTTTTTCCCACTCCCCTTGGACCGCTAAAAAGCATTGCATGAGGAATTCTATTATTATGTACACCATTCCTTAGAATATTGACAATATGTTCCTGACCCAAAACATCAGTAAATTTCTGTGGTCTATACTTTAATGCAAATACAATATAACCCATTAATTACCCCTTTATTTAGCGCGGCGGAGAAAGAGGTTCTTACTGCTGCTACCTTTCGGTCCTGACAGGGTTCAAAACATTTCTCCCCGCAATGAAGTATGTTATCATAATAAGTAAATAAATCAAGGAAAAAAAATTAAAAACGCGTGAATTTACAATCTTTACCGTCTATATCTAAAAGGATTATTAATTACAGATGTAAAATACTATGAATTATATTTTTTCCTTGCACATTTGTAACAAACAATTATAATATGCGTATTATATAAAAAGGAGTTTTATGAAAAAAGCAATTATGATTTTCATACTATGCATCTTTTCTATACTAATTTTTGCTGATATTAGTCTTGAAGAAGTATTATCTACATATAAATCAAAATCAATTTCATATCAGAAAGAAAGTATTGTTTATTCAATTAACAGTAAGGCAATATTAAAATCATTAGCTCCCCTGCTTCCACAAATTTCATATTATATATCTATTGATTCAACCTCCTCAATGACATCTTATGATTATTCACAAGGGATAAGAGCTTCGCAGACAATTTTCAATATTCCACAGATATTAAATCTTGCCTCTTCCAAAAAAGAATCAGATATTGCATTAATGAATTTCAGGATAAATAAATTTAATCTTGTTATGAATGTTATTGATAAATATTTTACTGTTCTATCGTATCAAGAGAGATTGCATATTGACTCAATTATAAAATTAAGAGAAGAGGAAAATATCAAAAAATCTGAAATAATGTTTAAAAACGGCATAATATCAAGAACAGACCTTCTCAATATTCAATCCAATTTTTACACAATACAAGCAACATATCATTATGATAAAAAAGAATATATCAAAGCAAAAAATGATTTTACTATTCTTACAGGAATTAGATCAGATAAAAACTTTAAAGATATTGATTCAATTCCTAATATCAATATGGATGATTGGGATATTGAAAATATTTTATCAGAATTACCTGAATTCAAAATTTTCCAATACTATTATTCAATTAAATCCATTAATATAGCAAGTGCAACTTCAAGTTTTTTACCAACTGCATCTTTAAGTGTTGGTGCTGGATTATCGGACAGTGTTTTCAATTTGGATTATAATAATTTTATGGATAATTATACATTAAGTGTTGGATTATCCATTAATTTTCCTGTTTTTACAGGATTTTCAAGAACAATTGGTGTAATCAATTCTTCACTTGAGAAAAAAAGTGCCTATCTGGATATGATAAATCAGGAAAACACTTTAAGAACAGAAATTGAAAATTTCCCATTAACTGTTGAGCAGATTCTTGCTTTATTTAAAAGTAATATCAATATTATGATGGCTCAATATGATATATTTGAGAAGTCCGTAAAAATGTATGATAAAGGAGAAATTTCTTCTCTGGATTATATAACTTATCAAAAAAATTATTATGAGGCAGTTATTAATTTACTGGAAGCTAAAAAACAATTATATTTAAACTATTATAGATATCTTTACTATTTAAGGAGGATACAATGAGGTTCTTTAAAAGAAAACGAAATCTAATTATTATTGTTATTATTATTATATTAATAATTATTATTTCATTATGTTCTAAAAAAAGTACGGCATTACCTGTAACAACGAATTTGATCACCATTGGTACAATAAATGAATTTGTACGAACAAGCGGCAAATTAGAACCTCTTGTAGATGTAGAAATCTCCTCAGACATTATGGGGAAAGCACTTAACATATTTGTTGAAGAAGGAGATAAAGTTAAAAAGGGAGATAAACTAATTCAGATTGATTTTATTAATCAGAAATCACGATTAAGAGAAGCACAAACATCACTTGATGTTGCTTCAACAAATCTTGAATATAAAAAATTTCTCCTTAAAAATAAAAGGGAATTATTAAATGACTCGCTTATATCATATTCGGAGTTTAAAATCGCTGAATTAGAATATAACAATGCTCTTTCTCTCTATGAATCTGCAAAGAGTTACTATGAAATTTCAAATGATAATATGGGAAAAACTCTACTAATATCACCCATTAATGGAATTGTTTCAGCTGTATATGTTGAAGAGGGTGAAAATATAATTACAGGAACAATGAATAATCCAGGAACAATATTAATGACTGTTTCAGATAATAATCAAATGCTTGTGAAAAGTGATGTTGATGAAACATCAATAATAAAGACGAAAAAGGGAAATATTGCTGAAATTGTTTTTGATGCATATCCTGATACGATTTTCACAGGCAATGTTATAAAAATAGCCAATAGACCCGACCTTACAAACACATTAACTGGAATTGGAACTGTATTCCCTGTAGAAATTCTTATAAATGGAGAATTTGATAATTTGCTTGCCGGAATGAATTGTGAGGTCTCCATTATTACCAAATCAAAAGATAATGTTATCAAGGTTCCTATACAGGCAGTATTGATGCGGGAAGGCGAGGAAGGCATTTTTACTGTAAAAAATAATGTAGCAAAATTTGTTAATGTAAAAACAGGTATTATTGGAAAAGAATTCATTGAAATTGAATCTGATAGTATTGAAGAAAATATGAAAATTATCACAGGTCCATTCACTTCATTAAAAAGGTTGGAAAATAATGATAGAGTTACTGATAGAGAGTTTAAGGGTAAGCCTGGACTCAGTAAAGGCAAATAAACTCCGGAGTTTTCTCACTACACTTGGCATAATTATTGGAGTAATGACAATAATTATAGTTGTTTCAATTATAGATGGTTTGGAGTCACAGGTGATGAGCACATTTTCTTCTTTGGGTACTAATGTTATTTATGTACAGAGACGAGGATGGATTATGCGTGGAGGATCTGATTGGAGAAAGACAAGAAGCAATTATGTTGATATGAATGATTATGAAAAAATGATTGATCTTTCTACAACAGCAGAAGAGGTCGGGGTATCAATCTCTAATTACAAAAATATTAAATATATCAATGAAAAATTAGAAATGATTAATATTGATGGGATTTCTGCTTCCTGTATGAGTATTCAGAATTTTGAAATTGATGTTGGATTAGCTTTATCTGAAAATGATATTAAAATGAAAAAGAATGTCTGTCTTATTGGTAAAGATATTTCAGACAACCTGTTTCTTGGAGCAAATCCTATTGGCAAATGGTTAACAATTGACGGAAACAAATTTCTAATAAAGGGCATTCTCACAGAAAAAGGTTCCTTTTTCGGGCAATCACAGGATGAGATTGTTCTAATTCCATATACTGTAATGTTGAAATATTATCCCAATGAAAAACGACACATTACTATTCTTCTGTCAAGTAATGAACCTGAAGAAACAATAGAGGAATCAAGATGGGTTATGAGAATAAGCCATTCACTAAAACAAGGTGATGAAGATGATTTTTCCATTAATACACAGGATGCTTTAATGGAACAATGGAAATCGCTTACAACATCTATATTCCTTGTTATGATTGCAATTGGTTCATTATCACTTTTGGTTGGTGGAATTGGTATAATGAATATTATGCTTGTCTCTGTTTCTGAAAGAACTCGTGAAATTGGTATTAGAAAATCAATTGGAGCAAGAAATAAGGAAATCTTACTTCAATTCCTATTTGAAGCAATGACTGTTTCTCTTGTTGGAGGAGTTATTGGAATTATTGTAGGAATTTCTGTTGCCTTTACAATTTCAAAGGTTGCCCACTTACCATTTGCGATTCAGATATGGTCTGTTTTAACCGGTTTTATCTTTTCT
>CBDUZN010000128.1:0-5945 GCA_965371715.1 uncultured bacterium
TGTTTTTGAATACGGCAATAATCTAAGACAAAGAGCATTGGATAATGGAGTAAAGAATGCATTTGAAATAATCGGTTATGTGCCTGCATATATAAGAAATTTATTCTGTGAAGGTAGCGGACCATTCAGATGGGCGGCTTTAAGCGGAGATCCTCAAGATATTTATGAAACAGATAAAGCATTACTTGAATCATTTCCTCATAATGAGCATTTGAAGACATGGATAGATAAGGCACATGAATTAGTGAAATTCCAGGGATTGCCTGCAAGAATCTGCTGGCTTGCTCAGGGAGAAAGAGCTGAATTTGGAGATAGAATAAATAGTATGGTAAAGAGCGGCAAATTGAAAGCTCCTGTTGTAATAGGAAGAGATCATCATGATACTGGCGGAGCAGCATCTCCAAACAGGGAAACAGAAGCAATGAAAGACGGTTCAGATGCAATTGCGGATTGGCCTGTTCTTAATGCAATGCTGAATGTTGCTTCAGGTGCTACATGGGTATCACTTCATCATGGTGGTGGAGTTGGTATTGGATACTCCATACATTCCGGACAGGTTGTTCTTGCCGATGGTACGGATAAACAAGGTGAAAAAATCAATAGAGTGCTTACAAATGATCCTGGAAGCGGAGTAGTGCGACATGCAGATGCTGGTTATGAAATTGCAATTAAAACAGCAAAGGAAAAGGGCATTAAAATGCCAATGATAGATTAATATGAAAATACTGATAAAAAATATTTCAGAAATATGCGCATGTGCAACAAGAGAAAACTATATAAGATTAAATACTGATGGCATAAGAAGTCCTATTATTAATGGTAATTCAATTTTGATTGAAAATGGTAAAATTAAAAAGATTGGAATAGATATAGATGAGCCTGCTGATAAAATTATTGATGCTGAGAATTGTTTGGTAACACCAGGTTTTGTGGATTCTCACACGCATCTTGTATTTGGAGGAACCAGAGAGGATGAATTTGAACAGCGAGCAATGGGTATGGGATATAAGGAAATAGCAATGGCTGGTGGTGGAATACTTAGTACAGTGAAGAAAACAAGACAGGCAGATTTTGATACCCTTTATGAAAACGCATCAATATGGGTTGATAGATTAATAAAAAACGGTATAACATCCCTTGAAATAAAAAGTGGTTATGGTCTTAATACTGAAACAGAACTTAAACAATTAAGAGTTATAAAAAAACTTAAAGAATCATATCCGATAAATATTAAGGCAACTTTTTTGGGTGCTCATGAAATTCCGCTTGAATACAGAGACAATAGAAGACTATACATAGATAAGCTGAAAAACGAAATGATACCAGCTGTATCAAAAGAAGGACTTGCAGATTATATTGATATATTCTGTGAAAAGGGTGTATATACATTTGATGAAACAATGGAGATATTGAAAGAGGGCTTAAAGTATTCCTTAAAACCGCGCATACATGCAGATGAAATGGAGTCATCGGGTGGAAGTACTGCGGCAGCACTTCTAAAAGCAGTATCTGTTGATCATATGAATGTACCAATAATAAAGGATTTAAAAGTGCTTTCCGAGAATAAAACTGTAATTACATTGCTACCGGCAACCAATTTTATTCTTAATATTAATTCATCTCCACCAATAAAAGAAATGCGGAAATTAAATAATATTATTGCTATTTCAACTGACTTTAATCCTGGTTCTTCACCTGTAACATCCATAATGCTTACTGCATCAATAGGAATGCTTAGATATGGGTTATTATCAGATGAACTTATTTATGCAATTACTCTGAATCCGGCATATTCTCTTGAATTATCACAAACAACAGGTTCTATTGAAGAAGGGAAAGATGCGGATATATTAATACATTCAGTAGAAAATTTAAAACAATTATTTTATTTTGTTGGTATGAATTCTGTGAAAGAAGTTATTATTAAAGGGGAATCCTATTAAAATGAATGATACAAATATTTTAGGAATAAAATCTGCCTTGCAAACATTATCCGATAATATTGAAAGTAGGAAGGAGAAACTTGTTTTACTTTTTAAGGATTCTAAATACAAAAACATTAAGGAATCAATAGCAATTCTTTTATTTCTTGAAAAAATATTTCTTAATAAGGAAGAATTATACTGGCATCTTTTTAATCATTATATGATTTTTGGATTATATGATGAAGCATTAAAATCATTGAAAATGATAATAAATGAAAATGAATTTATTATGAATATCTGCAAGGAATATAAACCAAATTTACCAGAGCATATAATTCTTGATATTGCAAGAGGTGAATTAAACTCATTTAAAATTTGGATTGAAAAATCATTTGATAATAATAAATGTTTTTCTTCTTATTATGAAATTGCAGTTTATTTAAAAGATTTATTACCTGATAAATCAATAGATTTTATGAAAAAAGCATATAAATTATCTGATGGAAAAATGGAAATAAGAATTTTACTTAGTATGGTAAAAACATATACTGAGAATAATAATAAAGAAAAAGCAATAAAAATATTAAAAGACAAAATATATAATAGTGATAAGCATGATTCTGCAGTACTATACAGACTTGCTTCACTTATTGAAAACGAAGAGCCAGAGAAGGCATTGAACCTTTTTAAGCAGATAAAGAAAAATGGTAATGACTACTTGGATACAGAAGAGAGAATAAGCAATTTGACAAAGTCACTAAAAAAGTTTATTATAAAAGATCAAGATGATGATATTAATAATGATAATGGAACAATACAGTTCTCATAGAGAAGGTGTGAAATGAATTATGAACAATATTTTAAAATGAATCATGAGCCATTTGCTAATGTGCCTGATACAAGATTTTTCTTTCAATCAAAGCAGCATAAAATGGCACTATTACGCCTTGTACATGCAGCAGAAAAAATGAGGGGATTTGGACTTCTTGTTGGAGAAGTTGGTACGGGAAAAACAACTATTGCAAGGAAATTACTTTCATATCTGTCATCTAATAAAGAGTATAAAGCAGGCTTGATTGTGCTTACACATGAGAATTTTACAGAAAAATGGCTTTTTGAAAGAATTGCAAGAATGGTTGGAATAACTGATTTAGAGAATTTAATGGATGACCCAATGAATAGAATTACAAGGCAGCTTATCAAACTTGATAGATCGGGTAAAAAAACAATAATAATGATTGATGAAGCAAATAAAATATCAGATGCAAGGGTTATAGAACAGATAAGAGGATTCTTGAATCTGGAACTTAAAGATAGAAGAATAGTCACATTTATTCTTATTGGAGTTCCAGAACTTGAAAAGCATTTAATTAAAAATGAATCTATTACTCAGAGAATTGCAACACGGGCATATTTGAAATCATTATCCCTTGAACAAACCGAGGGCTATATTAAACACAGATTAAATGTGGCTGGTGCAGATATTGGAATATTTACGGCAAATGCTATGGAAGTTATATTTGATTATTCCGGTGGAAAACCTCGTCTTATAAATACTATATGTGATAATGCATTACTTGATGCAGCATATCTGGAACAATTACCGGTAAATCGTAATATGATTGAAGAAGTGTGTGAATCATTGGGACTTAAAAGACAGTTGACATCATACGGAAGAGAATTATAATTAAAAGTTATTATTAACTTGGGGTTTAATGGCATCTATTAAAGAAGTAAAAGCAAAAGCACAGGATTTAGTAAATAAAGGGAAGTATGATAAGGCTGTAATATTATATACAAAAATAATGGAGAAATTACAGGAAAAAGGTAATCCCGATATTTCTCTTTATAATAAAGTTGGTGATATTTATCTTAATAAATTAGATAATATGGAATTGGCTATTGGCAATTATACTACTGCAATGACAATGTATGGGAAATTCGGATTATATCCAAATGCGATTGCAATGGCAAAAAAGGTTATTAAGATTGATAATACACAAATTGAAATGTATGAAAAAATTGGTGAATTTAATAAAGCTCAGGGACTTATTGGCGAGGCATTAAACAATTTTATATTATTTGCTGAAAGATCAATAAAGAATAATGACAGGAAATCAGCAATAAAGGCATTCAAGGAAACACTTGATATGATGCCGGGGAAAGTAGAGATTAAAGAAAAATTGGTTGATTTATATATTCAGGAAGAGAATTATGATCAGGCAGTAGAATTATTAAAGGAAGTAGAATCACATTATATCAAAGTGAACAGTATGGAACAGGCAGCTATGATAAGGCAAAAGATTACACGATATATAAAACATACATCGCAGCCGGAACCAGAGGTTATACCCGAGAAACCGGTAATGCCACCTCAACATAATGAAGATATTGAGATTGAGGATTTTGATATTTCTGACTTGGTTGATGATTTAACTAAGGAATTGGATAATTCATTCCAGGATGCAGAGCCATCAGAATCATCATCAATCCCATCACAATTAGATATGGAAACAGGAAGTTTTGAACCTTCCGAAACTATTCCTGATCTAAATTTAAATGAAAACAGTGAGTCAATCAGTGAAATTGATGGACTTGATACTTCAGAAAATGAGGGCGATTTCAGCTATGAGAATTATGTTGAATTAGCTAAATTGCAGGAAGAATTGGATATAAATGAAGCAGTTCAATCATACTATCAGGGAGCCGATGGATATCTTAGTATAAACAATAATACTAATGCTTTGCGTGTTTACAAAAGAATTGTAGAAATAAAATCAGATGAAATAAAGGCTCATAAAGCAATTATTGATATTGCAGGTAAAATAGGCAATCCTTCTATTGCTGAAAATTCTTATTTACATGTTGCCGAAGCATATAAGACAAAAGATGTTTCAAAAACATTGAAATTTCTTGATATTATATTATCTTTTAATCCAAATAATATGGAAGCTGTGCAGATGAAGGAGAGTATTCTTGGTAAGCCGGAAAAACCAGCTCCTAAACCCATTGAAAAACCAATCCCTATTACACCATCAACTACTGATATTGGTTCTACGGCAGATGACTTTTTAAATGAATTTAAAGCTGAAATAACAGAAGGATTATCGGAATCTGATTTATTTCATGAAGCAGAACATGTGACAGCAAAAGATATTGTATCCGGGAAAAATGAAGGGAATAGACCAAAATTTAAAATTGAAGAAGATAAACCGATGGCTGATGATGGTGATGTATGGTCGCTAAATGAACTACTTGATGAATTAAAAGAAGGACTTAATGAAACTCTTTCAGATGAAGATGTTTCCAGTCATTATGATCTTGGTGTTAGTTTTAAGGAAATGGGACTTTTTGATATGGCTTTAGATGAATTCAATAAATCAGTAAAAAGCAAGGATTTTGAATTTAAGTCATTTGAAATGCTTGCACAATGTTATCTGGAAAAAGGCGATTTTAAAAAATCAGAAGATATAATCAAAAAAGCATTTAAAATAAAAGGAAAAGATGAAATAGAGTATCTTGGCATAAAACATACCCTTGCAGTTCTTTATGATAAAAAGCAGATGTTTAAAAAAGCATTAAAACTCTTAAAAGAAATTAAGAACATTGAACCATCTTTTAGGGGTATTGATAAACACATGAAATGTATTGAAGACGCAATTGCATCTCAAAATGCCAAGAAATCTGTTAAATTGGAAGAATCGGATGAGCAGTATATTGATTTCAGCTCATTTCTAACAGAAGAAAATATTGATGAAAGTTTAGCTGAAATTGATAATATTGAAATTGATATTGATGATGATAATGAAGACAATAATAAAACTAAAAATATAAGTTATATGTAAAATGAATTATAATGCACATTTTGGATTCAAAGTTTCACCCTTTTCAACATCACCGGATGATAAATTTTATTATAATAGTCCTAATCATTCAAAGGCAATTACAAAACTTATTCATGCTGCAGAAACAAGAAGGGGATTAGCTGTTTTAATTGGTGATATAGGCACAGGGAAAACA
>CBDUZN010000129.1:0-5937 GCA_965371715.1 uncultured bacterium
TTAAGATTGAATGTAACAACATTTAAATTGCAATTTGGGGATGTATATTTACATCCATTTGTTATTGGTGAATTATTACTTATTATAGTGCTTGGATTGAAGCTATTAATCAATAAAAATAGAGAAATACCTATAAAAAAGGCATGCTTGGAGGATTTTATTGTTTGGTATGCATTAATTGTTACATTTATTGGCAGCATAATTTCAGCATTATTATCAGAATCATTGATTAGTGGTGATGCATCTATAACAATGATTTCATCATTTGGACAAATGATAGTACCGGGAATCATAATGATTCTAATATATCATTCTATTAATTCAGAAAAGCAGGTGTATACATTAATAAAAGTATTTTATTTTGCATTTGTTTTGAATATATTTATTGGTGCTTTTACATTTTTAACCAATATTACAGGTGCACAATTATTTTTTAAGAGAATGCCATTTAATTTTAATGGTCCCAATATCTATTCCTCAGTTATTCAATTATTTATTCCTTTAGGGATATTTTTCATTTTTGAAGCAAAAAAAAAGAAAAATGAAAATTCTATATTATAGTTTTTTTTTCATTATCCTATCATCGTTATTGATGACTTTAAGTAGGGGTGGGACATTAGCAGCAATTTCAGGATTCATTTTATTAGCTATCTTTAATAAGGATTTGAGAAAACCACTAAAAAAAGTAATTATAGTAATGCTGCTTATTTTAATGTCTCTTTCTACTGCAATGTATAATTTGTTTATGCGGTTTCAAGGATTATTAACAAGTTCAAGAATTATGGAATTTAGTACACTTATAAGAACATCTGCCTGGAAGGCATCACTTGATGGAATTCTCAGATATCCATTTGGTATTGGTGGCAATCAATTCCCTCTTTTATGGGCTGACATGGGAAGATTCCCATCTCAAACAGTATTACATTCACATCAATTTCTTCTTGGCATTGCAGTTGAATATGGTTTATTATCATTATTTGGTTTTTTAATTATGTCATCCATAATAATGCACAAATTAATTATTATTATTAAAGGCAATTTTTCTAAAGCATCAAAAAGATTGTCTTCAACATTGTTAGTTTCTATTATTGCATATTTAATTATGGGAATTATATCCGAAGGTCCAAGATGTCATTTAAGAGAAACCGGCGATATGTTTAATGATGGACTAATATTTTTTTATATGTTTTTAGCAATTGCATTTAAATATGCAAATTTAGTAAAGGAAAATGAAAAAGAAAATTTGTATAATAGCTCCATCTAATTCAATTCATACAATTAAGCATATAGATATTATAAAAAAATATCAATATGACATTTACTATATTGCATTAAGAGATGAATGGTATCCAATAAAAAACACTACATTTGTTAATCTAATTAAAAATATTCCATATAAATTTGCTCTTTTGTATGCATGGATTAGGATACATAAAAGAATTAAGAAAATTGATCCTGATCTAATTCATGCTCATTATTTAACACCATTTGGATTGTTTATATTAAATACAAAAGTAAAAAAAATCATTTCATTCTGGGGAAGTGATATAAGGATAAGTTATAAAAACGCTACATTATTTATGAAATATTTATACAATAAGGCAATTATATCTGCTGATTATATTCTTACGCCGGGTGATTATTTATTGGAGTATATTCCCTATAAATTAAAAAGGGTTAAAGAAACCATTTGGGGTATTGATATTGAATCATTATGTGAAAAAAATGATGATGAAAAAACAAAATGGGGTTTTAAAGAAAATGAAATTATTATTACTAGTATAAGGGTGAATAGGAACATTTTTCAAATAGAAAGGATCATTGATGTAGTGAGTAAATTGCAAATAAAAGAAAACAGAATACATCTAAATTTAATAGAAGGCTCCTATGACGACTATAATCAAAAAATAAGAAAATACGCAAAAGGAAAGGAGTTTATACAATTTCACAATTTACTTAGTAATTCTGATTATCATTCTTTACTTAGAGCATCAGATATTGGACTTTCCCTTGCAATAACAGATGCTGGACCTGTATCTGTCAAAGAATCCATGGCTATTGGATTACCTATTATATTTCAAGATATTTTTGGAATTGATAAAACAATTCAAAATAATATCACAGGTATGGGCTTGAATGATCTCTCCATTGAATCACTGGAAGAGAGTTTAAACAACTTAATCTATAATAAGGAATTGTATAATAAAATCAGCCAAAATGCAAAGATATATGCAATGGAAAATTTTGATCAAAAAAAATATGAAGAAGAATTAGAATCAATTTACGGATTGTTATTAAAATGAAAAAAATATTACATATTTCTACAATTCCTATCTGGGTAATGAACAAAAAGGCAGGAATGCCTTCTATATATAAAATGATTGAATTTTATGATAGAAAGGGATTTGAGCAGATATATTGTTTTTTTACTTCCAATGAAAAGAAAGTAAAAAAAGAGGCTATTTTAAATAAATGTACTATTATAAAAATTCCTGTTCCACATTTTCTAAACAATAATAATTTGCCTTATTTTATACAAAACAAAATACATATTATTTATTTAAATATATTCAGGAGAAATTTAATCAAGAAATTAGTTTGGGAAAATAAACCCAATATCATAGTTTCACATTTGCCTCGTGCAGCAATATTGACTAATATACAGTTTCCAATGTTTAAAAATAAATTTCTAAGGCAATATGGAAGTCATTTAATTTATATATTAATAAAAAGAAGAAAGTTTAAGTATAAATGCTGGGAAAATTTGATGCCATATATATTTAATAATTGTGGATATATTCTTGTGAATGATGGTACAGCATCTGAAAGAATAGCAAAAATGTATGGTGTTAATAATGAAGAGATATTATTTATGAGAAATGGAGTTGATAATTTTCAAAGGATTGAAGAATCCGAGAAAAATGCATTAAGAAAATCATTGAATATTCCAGAAAATGCCATTATTGGTATTTTTGTAAATAGATTAATGCGCTTCAAGGGGATAAACTATCTAGTGGAATTTATTAATAAAACATCACGGGAAGAATTATATTGGATAATTATTGGTGATGGACCAGATAAATATAAAATTGTTAATATTGGTAATCCAAGAATAAGATTATTAAATGCAATAAATCATGATAAATTATATAAATATTATCAAATAGCTGATTTTTTAGCATCATTTAACATTCAATCAAATCTTACTAATCCGGTTTATGAAGCAATAAGGAATAAAGTACCTGTTTTCTCATTGAAAAGAGGATATGATTGTGAATCAATAAATAAAGTGCTTTTTACTAAAAATACTGTTAATGAGGTAGTACAGGTATTTAATGATAAATATGAAGCAATTCAAAATAAAAATGAGAACGAATATCGGAATATTATAAATAAAATGGAAAACTGGGAAAATAAGAATCTATATTCATGGGATTACAGATATTCTGAGGAATTAAAGTTTATTAAGAAGAGAATAAAAGAATGTGGAAAAGAATAGCTGAAACTTCATTCTCTCAAATATTAATAATTATTATTGGAATAATTAACACTGTAATTCTTAATAGAATGTTAGGTCCTGCAGGCAAGGGGGAGTATGCATATATTCTTCTTATTGCATCAACACTTGCTATGATTCTTGAAGTAGGGTTTGCTACAGGGATATCTTTTAGTTTGGGTAAAAAAACTGATATTGATAATAATAAGTGGAAAACATTTTCAATGATAATAAGTGTATTTTGGTTAATAATTGCATTGATATCAATTATTATAATCTATCTTCATTATTCAAATAATTTAAAATACATTCTTATTGCTTTGATTTTTCTATTTCAGATTTCCAATAAGTATATTTTGGGAAATTTTCTTGGGTCAGCAAACATAAGAAATTATAATATCTATAGAGTTCTACCAATCACTATTCAATTGTTTGGATTATTAATTATTCTTGTTTTAAAAATACCATTCACTCCCGAAACTGCTGTTATTATTTTTCTTTTATCTACCGGAATAAATTATTTTGTCAGTATTATTCCATTATTTCCTTTCAAATGGATTATCCCTTCATTTAAGGAATTCAAGGATATGATAAGTTATAGTTTTTATGTATATATTGCCAATATGCTATCATTTCTTAATTACAGAATTGATATGTTTTTAATCAAATTTATGTTACCAATAGAGTACCTTGGATGGTATTCAGTTAGTGTGTTTTTTATTGAAAAAGCAAAACTATTTGCAAATTCGTCTTCTATTGTTAATTTTTCATATAAAATAAATCTAAAAGATAGAACAGATACTGGCTTTAATATTCGATTAGTAAATACGGTGAATGTTTTACTTGCTTTGTTTTTTATAATTTTCGGTTATCCATTAATTCTTCTACTTTATTCTCGTAGTTATTCTCCATCGTATTTACCTGTTCTTATTTTAGCACCTGCTATTGTTGTTAATGGATTTGGAAAAATGCTTGCCTCTGAATTAAGTGCTGACAAAATTGTAAAATTCCAGATGCTTGCTGGATTAATCAGTGTAATTGTAAATGTTTTACTTAATATTTTATTAATCCCAATTTTAAGCATATCAGGAGCAGCTTTAGCATCATTGATATCATACTCTATTAACACAATTATTATTCTCTATTATTTCTTAAATCATTATAAACATTTCAAGTGCAAGAATCTTTATTTATTAAAATTTAGAGAAATTAAATCTATTTTAATTAGAATTAGGTATTTTAAAAAGGGAAAATAATTTTAATAATCAATATGTTTTAATAATAATCCCAAAGTAAAGATATTTCCCACAATCCCATTTGGAATATTACTAAATGGAATATTTACCTTCAAAATATTGAGTTTAATAAGATAATTTATTGCCTCTTTAAAGTCACTTTGATTTCTAATATAATCATAAATTCTATAATCAAATTTCTTTATACTTGGATCAGGATTTCCTATGATGCGTTTGGAAAAATATAAAGATTCATGAAATGCATAAGATATAATATCCTTTATTATTGCAGATCTTGAAAAATTGAGAGAAAAATGTTCATTTGCTGTTATTTTAGCAAGATCATTGTCTATATTTGAAATAATTTTTCTATGATATATATTAAATAGTCTAACATATCTACTTAAAAAATATGCATGGTTAACAATATCTGTTTCAAGCAATGGATTGTAATGATAGTGAAATTTGTTAATAACAGCAGTTGTCATTTTACCAGCTCTTTGGGCAAAATGATATCTATAATAAATATTATCATATGTCTTTGTATTGGAAGGCATTATCATATCTTGCAATTCATTTATAATCAATTTTGAAAGAAGGGTTTTGATTCTTTTTCCATTAGAACTTAATAATTTGCTATTAATTAGTCGTTTACCAAAAGACATTCTATAAAAAATGTTTAAATTTGGTTTTCGTCTATTGTAAAATGGAAAATCCCCAACCCACCATGTATCTTTGTAAAGCACTCCACCATTGCCGCTTAATACTATATCAGTATATGTTTTCTTTCTTTTGGCTTCATGTATTAATCCTCTATGATAATCAATGAAATTCCCATAACCATCTGTGAAATTAAAGACATCAGATATTTCATTTTCAATATTATTAATATTATGTCTTGAAATAATTAAATCTTTCTTAAGATATTGAGCAATTACCCTTGCTGTTTTTACATCCGGATGATTATCAGGACCTGAAATTGAAATATCATAATCAATATCCAAATACTCCATCATGGCAATTATTAATCTTGTATCAGCGCCTCCTGTTATATCCAAATTAACATGCTTATTTTGTAATGACTTTTTCATCTGATTAAAATGAGTATATATATCAATACTTTGTTTATGATCAAAATGCAAATTTTTATATTCAATTTTAATTTGATCATTCTTTATTACAAGAACCTCATTATATCCTAATAGA
>CBDUZN010000130.1:0-5884 GCA_965371715.1 uncultured bacterium
ATGTTTGAAACATTGAATGGTAAGATACCTTATAAAGGAAGAAGAAAGAAAATTGAGATAGAGGGTGGTGGAAAAATCTTTGCTCTCTTAAATGAATCATTAGTTGATTATATGTTTAATCAAAAAGTGGATTCGGAAAGAAAAAAGATTATACTCAAAACAGCGAAAAAATTCAAAAATTTATCAATTAAAAAATTGCAAAAGATATAAAATGTATTTTTTAAATTATTTTCTTATCATTGGAACAATTCTAGCATTTTTTCTTGCATCAGTAATTCTAACAAGAAAAGATATTGTAATAAATAAGATTCCAATAGTTATAATACTATATATTTCCGGGCTTTTCGCATATATTTATATGACAATGACTTTCAATGCATATACTTGTTCAAAGTATGTTTTGGTTGTTCTTTTTCTTATGATTACAAATTTATTTAATCATTATTTTTTGTATTACATATTTCATAATGAAATAAAAAATACATTTAAAAGGATAATACTAACTGTAATAATTATAATAACAACAATAATATTTTCAATAAGAATTATAACTCAAATAAATGTAACATCTCTTGCATATATAAATATTTACCAATTATTGCGAATCCCACAATTTCATATTATGATAATAATCTTATTGCTACTTACTTTAATTATCATACTTATTAAACAAAGATATTATTTAATCCCAATATCTTTTATAGGAATATTTTTTAGTATAGCAATTCTTCTAAACTTAAATCCAATGATAATCAATATTTTTTACATTGTTTATTTTATTTATTTGCCAGTGGGATGTTATAAAGATTTTATTAATAAATATAACTGTAAGGACTTTAATGTTTTATACAATATTAATGCTGTACGAAATATGGCTTTTGGTGTCATGCTTATTAATAGGGAGTATGATAGTTCCTGTAACAGATTTGTAAGCAATTTACTTAAAAGAGAAAATGTGAATTTCGAAAAATGGGTAAAAAAGAATATTAATAAATTTGATAGAATAGAATGTAATGTTTTTAAGAAAATTGAGATTGAAATAGGAAAAAATAGTTATTACTTTTTTATATTAAAGCAAAAAATAAACAAACATAATAATGGCGAATATTTATTGTTTATATATGATACAACGCGTACGGAGATTCTTGAACGAATGTCTGAAAGATACAATGATTTTCTTTCAAATGAAACAGCTAAGAAAATCTATAATTATAATTACCAACATATGCTTGAAGATAACAGGTATTTCCTTCGTGGATTTTCCCATAATTCATTCAATTTAATTTCAATTATTACAACAGGAATGCAATACCTAAAAGAAACCATGAATGAGTTAGAAACACTTATCTTTTCATCCGGTTCATTAAATAAAAAGAGGGATAAAATAAATATATTATATTATAATTTAGAAAACACTTTACAATTAACTGACTCTGGTGTGAGTAAAATACAGGAATCTTTTAAAAAGCTAAGCAATAGAATTATTCTTGCATTGAGTGAGGGTAAAAGTGTTTTTTCTTTGAATGAAGGAGTAAAACAGGAAATATTTTTCTATATTCAAAATACAATGCATCAATTTTCAATAAATACAGATATCAAATTAACTGAAAATGATGAGGATGTTAGTCTGGATTATAATGCATTTGCAACAATTATGCATGATATTTTTAAATTTATGCTTGACGAAATTTATGAAGAAAAAAATCCTGTGTTTCATATAATGACCGAAAACAATCAATTGATTAATCCAAGTATTATATTATCAATTAAGATTCAAGAATTTGATAAGATTAAAATAGATAATATTATTAATCATTCTGTTTTTAATCTTGAAAAGCATTATGCTCCGCTTATTAATGCATTTCTTTTATCAAAAACACATGGAATGCAATTTGAGCGAATTGAAGACGGTTATTTAACATTTAGGATTACCATAAATGAATAAAACAGGAATAGTTCTATCAGGCGGAGTTTCTCTTGGTACATATGAGACAGGAGTTATGACATCATTCCTACAGGCAATGTACGAAAGCAAGGATATTAATGTTAGCTGTTTAAGTGGTGCTTCTGCCGGGGCAATAACTGCATTTATATTCGGGTATACACTATATAAAGGAATTTCACCATATGCTTTAAGAAATGTTTGGACTGAGAGTGCGGATATTAAAAATATGTTCAATTTTAAACCGCGGAATCTGCTTGATTTCAGTAAAATGCGTAAGAAATTCAAATCATTTTTAAAAATTGATCAGGAATGTGTTTATCAGTATGGAACAGATGAATGTAAAAAAAGCAGATGCAATAGATTTTGCTCAAAAAAGATATGCAGAAATGTAAGAAGAGAGAAAATAAAGGTTATTATTGAAATGAGTGCTCTTGAGGGTTATATTTCCGAAATAACAGATAAGATAAGTGGTGATATATACAAAAGCAAATTGCACAATGATTCATTTATAATTGATTTTGAAAATTATGAAGCATACATGGAGGATGATGTAATTGATGCAGTGCTTTCCAGTGCGGCAATGCAAATGGTTTTTCAGCCATTCAATATTAAAAGAGATAGAAATTCATTTAAATATCCTTTGAGTAAGGATTATAAACGGGAAAATATTACTCTTAATTATGTTGATGGCGGGGTAACTGATAATTTACCATTCAAATCACTATTTGATAATTTCGATGGAATTAAGAATCTTTTAATGGTAGTGCCGCATCCATTTGATGCTGATAAATTAATTGAGCATTGTAATAAATACGGAGGATTTGGTAAATGCAAAAGTCAATTGTCAGTACTTTTCAATGCAAACAGTGCTTCTGTTTATCAATCAATATATCATGATATAAAAATTCTTTTATCTACAAATAATTGTATTAAGGATTTTAATTTAATGTTGGAAAATGGAAAAATCAATAGAGAACAGTTTGATGAAATAATGAAAATATCCGGTAATACAAATAAAAATATAGTTGATTTTGCTATTATTACACCAAAGAATCCTGTACAGGAATTATCCGGTGAGATTTTGAATCATTTTGGCGGATTCCTTGATAAACGCGTCAGAGAATGGGATTTTTATATGGGCTATAAAGAAGGAATGAAATACCTAAAGAAAAAGGGTTTTATTTCTGATTATATATTTAAAAAACCAAAAAAGGATATGGGGGATATTACAATATGGCAATTGAGAAATAGGCATTATCTGATACTGATTGCATTAAAAATTTCAATTATTATTTTCATTGAACTATGTAGTATTATGAAAAAAATAATTTGTAAAAAATGATTGAGAATAATAAATCCCTAAGAAATATATATAATGATAGACAAATAATAAAATTTGGATTATATGGATTTTTCAAAAATCTAAAATTCTTTGAACCATTTCTAATTCTCTTTTTTATTGCAAGCGGATTAAATCTTTTTAAGATTGGTGTTTTATTCTCAATAAGAGAGATTGTAACATATATTTTGGAAATACCATCAGGTGCCTATGCAGATCTTTATGGAAGAAAAAATGCGTTATTAATATGTTTTGTTTCCTATATAGTATCTTTTCTAATATTTTTTTTCTCATACAATTTTATGTTTCTAATAATTGCAATGATATTTTATGGCATTGGTGAGGCATTTCGCTCAGGCACGCATAAAGCAATTATCTTATCTTACTTAAATCATAAGGGCATTGAAGATAAAAAAACAGTTGTATATGGTTTCACAAGATCGTTTTCACTGGTTGGATCGGCTATATCAGCAATTTTAGCAGTAATAATTGTGATATTTGCCCCATCTTTACGATGGATATTTATTTGTTCAATAATACCATATATATTGGATTTTATTCTTGTTCTAACTTATCCTTCATATCTTAATAAAAGAATAGCTCATAGTTTTAATATAAAGATGATTATTAAAGAGGTTTTAGAAACATTTAAAATCATGATGAAAAACACAAAATTATTTTCGTCATTGTTTTCATCATCAATGTATGATGCTATTTTTGCAACAGTAAAGGATTATATACAGCCAATTCTTGCTGCAATTATTACAGGAGGCTTAATATTCTCAATGAAAGACAGTAGTGAGATGTACCTGAAAATTGTACTTGGAGCGGTATATGCAATGTTTTACATATTCTCATCATTTGCTTCCAAAAATGCGTATAAAATTTCAGATAAAAACGGTAAAAGAAAAACAATCAATATGATATTTGATATAACCGCAATTATTTTTATACTTATTGCATTATTTGTGAAATTGAATATTGCATATATAGTAGTATTAATGTATTTATTGCTTTATATAATGAAGAATATAAGAAGACCTATTATGGTTGATATAATAAGTACCTATTCATCAAATGAAAAAATGGCAACAATACTATCATCAGAATCACAAATGAAGGTACTGTTTGTTGCGATATTTGCTCCTATTATTGGATTTATTGCCGATAAAAGCGGTATTTTTACAGCATTTATTGGTATTGGAGTATTTATGTTTATTATAAATATTTTTATAAGAAAGGGAATAAGGTAGAGAACAATGATCATTGTTCCATATTCAAAGAATCATTTGGTTTATAGTTTCTTGTACGCTGGTGAGCTAGCAAAAGAAATAGGAAAAGATATAAAAGATGGATTCCTGCCTGCGCAGGAATGACAGCGTTGAATAATATGTTTATCTTATTATTTTTTTCTTTCGTTTATTATTCTGTGGAAAGGTGAAGACTATTTACTCTGTGGAGCATGGACGCAACCCGTAGTGATATTCTCATATCACGGTCTCTATTCCAGAGCTCCTCTGAGTAATCGTGTGAACCTTTGTATCTTGATATTCTATTTCTTTTTATTTGCAATAATTACACAAACAATTATTCCGCCAATAGTGATTATGAAACCAGTTGACATCATTATCCATGCAGATATAGGCATTATTCAGTCCTTTTTTTATTAACAGATAATAGAATCCCAAGGGCAAAGGTAATTGCAAGTGTTCCAATTCCAACTAAAAGTGAAACTCTGGAATATCCACCATAGGGATTGGCTATTTCAGCCCATATATTCCATATCATAATGGCAATAAGTACTATTGGAATAAAGAATTTGATCATAAAGTCCCACCATTTGCCAATATGAAAGTCCGATTGTGCATTTGCATAATTCCTGATTGTTTCAGGTTTGATAATATAACCAACAGCTAAACATTCAAAAATACCTATAAGAATTAATCCATATACAGCAAGATAATGGTCAACAATATCAAGCCAGTATAATCCACTTTGTGTTGTAAATATAATACCAAGAATTATTCCAATAATTCCAATGATTCCATTCATTTTCGCTCTTGATATATTCCATTTTTCTACTGCAGCAGCTGAAAATGCTTCTACAAGCGAAAATGCGGAATCAATACCAAATGTTAAAAGCATTGCAAAGAATAATGCCCCAAGAATAGGTGCACCAATTGGGAATAGATTAATAATTTCAGGATATGTAACAAAGGCAAGTCCAGGTCCGCTTGTTACAACATTTGCTACATCAGCTCCTTTTTTCAAAGCAAGATGACCAAGTGCTGAGAAAATTGCAACAGAGGCAAGTAAGCTTGTAGCAGCATCTGCAAAGCCAATAATAAAGGCACTATTAATAATATCTGCTTTTTTAGGCAGGAAAGAACCATAGGCAATCATAATACCAAATCCAATGCTAATTGAGAAAAAAACCTGTGAATAGGCATTTATCCATACTTCAGGATCCATTAATGCAGTGAAATTTGGTGTGAACAAATATGCAAGTCCATTCATTGCTCCTGGTAATGTAACACCTCTTACAATAAGAATGAGCAGAATAATCCAGGGACAAATTACAGTAATATAAACTACCTTTC
>CBDUZN010000131.1:0-5881 GCA_965371715.1 uncultured bacterium
TTACTACCATCTATTTTTAATTGCTTCAAATCAATTTCTTCTTTCCTTACTAAATCAATAATATCATTTAATTCATTTATAATGGTCTTGGATACTTTTATTTCATCTTTTTCAATTAATATTTGCCATAATCTAAAAATATCATTTTTATGTTTTGTTATATCATCTGAATTAATGTTTATTCCTTCATTTTTTAATATTGTTAAGTCTTTCCATGCTTTTATCTTTAAAATAATAGTCATTATTGAATTTGAAATTCTGATTTTATTGATTATTATGGTGTTATTAGTTAATAAATCTACATATTCTTCATTAAGAAGAATCGCTGACATTGATGTAACATCACCTGATAATGGTTTTACATGTTGAATCTTTAATTCATCTATATTTGATGCGGAAAACAATTCTATTATTTTGGGAAAATCATTTTCTGATTTGTTAATAAATCTATGAAAAACAATTTTATCATCTTTCTTTTTATATGGATCATAATTTCCATCTTTCACAAATTTTTTAAATCTGCTAATAAAATCACTTCCTTGTTCCATTACTGTTATTACAAGATCAATATCCTTTGTTACTCTAAACTTTAACAATTCCTTATTTAATAATAAATCACATGCTAATCCGCCAATAACAATATATTCAGATTGATACTCCTCAAAGTATTCCACAAATTTATCTAACCCTACAATCATAATAATCTACTTATCATTTCATATATTGCTTTGTGTATTCTTTCATCATAAGAATCTTTGTAAATTGCAAATAAAGAAAATGGATCTACAAATTTATGCTGTTTCGATAATATACTTGGGTCATAATTCCATATTTCTATTTTTTTACCTATATTATCATACTTTTTATAATTATCATATTTTTTTAAATTTTCAGGAATATTTTTCCTATATACTGCATAACTGTTTGATTGTTCCGGTGATATGTTTGTATATTCTGATAAAGCATTAATACCTGAAATATAAAAAGTTTTATCAAAAATATTTTTATCAGTAAAACAAATTCTAGAAATAGGATTTATCATTTTATCTTTTATTATATCCCAGATTTCGATTTTTTTCTTATTAATGATTATTTGTTTCTCTCTTCCCATTTCCTGCAAGTCAATTACCTCAATGTTATGCAAAAAATCTAAGGATCGAGAAATCGTCACCCTCGTATAATTCAATTTCCTGCATAAATGATTAGATATCATATTTTCAATACTAAAACCATTTAAATAATAAAAAATTAATAGTTGAGCAGATGGATTTAACAAATTTATATTATTTTCTTTTTTATTAAAATGTTCTCTTAAATCAATAAACTGATTGGGTATATACATTTGCTTATATGGAATGATAAATGGTATATGTTTTTTTATTAATCTATCTCTTTCATATGCATTCATTTTTTCCATAGAAACAATGATGTTTGATTTTGTAATATCATTTACTCTTTTTATTCTTTTGCTTATTTCCGAAGGAGTTAATGAGGTGTTTTTGATAATTAATAATACATAATCCTTTCTATTAATCGTTATTTCTAAAAACTCAAAATCGCTAATAAGATAGTTAGGTATATTACTGGTTTTGTAAGAACGAATATCAACCTCAACACCAATTGTTTTATTAATATACTCTTTGATTTTCTCTTTAATCATACAATCTCCTTTTGTAACATTACCCTCGCATTGTAACATTGCTTGCGTTACAATGCAAGGGTAATGTTACAATGTGTAAACATACTAAAATCATTACTTTATCCCCAATTCATTAAGATATTTCTTCATTTCTTTCTTTGTTTCGCTCAATTCAGATTCAAGTTTCTCAATATCCTTTTGGGTTTTAGAAATATCAATATCCTCTTCTTCTTTAAATGTATCAACATATCTTGGTATATTCAGATTAAATTCTGCTTCCTTTATCTCTTTTAATGTAGCAAGATGGGAATATTTATCAATTTCTTTGAATTGCTTATATGTATTCACAATTTTTTCAATATCCTGTTCTCTTAATCTATTCTGTTTCTTGCCATCTTCAAATCCCTTGCTTGCATCAATAAATAGAATATGTTTATCCTTCTTATTTTCAGCTAATGCCCAGGGTTTTCTTGCTTTATTAAATATCATAATTGCTGCTGGAATACCTGTTCCATAGAATAGTTTAGATGGTAAGCCAATTACTACTTCAAGTATATTTTCTTCAATAAATTTTTCTCTTATCTTTCCTTCTGCTCCACCTCTGAATAATACTCCATGAGGAATTATAACCCCCACTCGTCCTTTATCATTTAATGCGATTTCCACCATATGAGAAACAAAAGCATAATCTCCTCTACTTTGTGGAGGAACTCCACGCCAAAATCTATTAAATGGATCATTCTGGGCTGTATCATGACCCCATTTTTTAAGTGAGAACGGTGGATTTGCAACAACAATGTCAAATTTCATTAATGTATCACCCTCTTTTAATTCAGGATTAAGTATAGTATCACACCATTCTATTTTTGCTGAATCCATACTATGTAGAAACATATTCATTTTACATAATGCCCATGTTGAACCATTGCTCTCTTGTCCTCCAAGATAGAAATCATCTGAATCCACTTCATTTCCTACCTTAATAAGAAGTGAGCCAGAGCCACATGAAGGATCACATATCTTATCTCCCTTTTGAGGATTTATAAGTTTAGCAAGTAAAGAGGATATTTCAGGAGGCGTATAAAATTCTCCAGCTTTCTTGCCTGCTCCTGCTGCAAATCTTGCAATAAGATATTCATATACATCTCCAATAACATCTCTATTGCCAATAATAGATGGTCTTAAATCAAGTCGTTCATCTCCAAAATCATTTAGTAGATTCTTCAATCTTTTATTTCTTATAGCTGTTTTACCTAATGCAGCTTCACTATTAAAATCAATATTTCTAAATACATTCTCCAATTTTGATTTATTTAATTTTTCAATTTCCCTTAACGCATGATTAATCTGCTCACCAATATTATCGCTCTCTCTTTGACTATATAGATAATCAAAATCACATTTTTCAGGCAAAGCAAACCTTTCTTTTGCAAGGGCTCTTTTTATACGGTCTTTATTTCCATTATATTTCTTCTCAAAAACAGCAATTTTATCTTTTTGCAGATCTGTCAGATACTTTATAAAAAGCATTGTTAATATATAATTTTTGTATTCAGCAGGATCAATTGTTCCTCTAAATGTATCACATGCACTCCACACTATACTATTTATTGTATTCTGATTGCCATTTTTGTTCATTTATTTACTCCTTTGAATATCTTTTCATTTAATATTCCTATTATAATCTTATCATATTTAGATGATAATGTGTCAATTATTCGTCTTTTTTTCTCAATTACATTATATAAATTGATTATTGTTCTTTGTTCTTCAATACAAGGTATAGGAATATCAATATTACTTAGATTTGATTTTGTAATAAATGATATTATTGCTCCACCGGCAATTTTATCAATTTGAGTTCTAACACCATTACTATTAAGAATAATCCACAAATATTCGGGTAATACTTCTTCTGATTTCAATCTTAATACATAAAATGTATGTCCTGCAATTGTATTTTCCTCATCTTTATCAATAAGTACAAAAGAATGTTTACTCCCGCGAGCCTGCAGAAGCATATCTCCTTTTTTTATTATATAATTCTTATAATCACGATTCAAATTAATAGTATCCAAATGACTCCAATTAATAGAGTTATCCTTATTTATGTTCTTTCCTTGAATCAATTTGTATTCTTTATTATCATACTTATCATAATCAATACGCTCCTGATAACCGCTCTGTATCTGGAAAATTTCTCCAATTCTAGCCATTTTTATGTCTTTTTGCATAAGTGTCCTTTGTAGCGGCGGTTCGAGAACCGCCCTTACAATTTATATTATACTCTATATTTTGGATTTGTCAAGATGCGCCTTGTAAGTATTTCTTCTACTTATTACCGTATTAATATATTTTTGATGAAAAGGTTCATATTCCTTTTCTGCGGAGAAGAATAAGCAAAAAAATGAATCTCTGTGAATTTCACAATATTTTATTTAATATTTTTTTTAATTACTTCTTCCAGGACATCTATTATTTCTTGCAATTTTACCGGTTTTATCATAACTCTATGTATATTCAATTTTCTTATTATATCTTTCTGAATAATATCACCATAGCCAGTGTATATTATTATGGGAATATCATTGTTGATTTCTCTTATCTTTTCAGCTAATTCAATTCCTGTTAAACCCGGCATTGTCAGATCCGTAAAAATTACATTATATTTAGCCTGCTCATTTTTAAATAATGAAAATGCATTAATGCTATTATTCATTGCCGTTATATTATGTCCAATTTTCTTTAATAATTCTTTAAATAATTTTGTTAATGATTCATCATCATCAATAAATAATATATTTAATGATTTTGAATTCTTTTTTAATTTCTCTGTTACTTTTATTTCTTCAGATTTATATTGGACTGTCGGTATATATATTTCAAATGTAGTTCCAACATTTATTTTGCTTTTTACATTGATTAGTCCTCCATAATTGCGTACTATATTATAAACAATTGATAAACCAAGCCCTGTACCTCTTTTCATTGTTTTCGTTGTAAAATACGGATCAAAACTTTTCTTTATTGTTTTTTCTGACATTCCTTTCCCTGTATCAGATACAACTAACTTTATATAGGTTCCTTTTTTTAAATTACCCATTTCATTATCATATTGTATAATTATATCTGTTAATCCCAATGAAATAGTTCCCTTGTTGTTTTTCATTGCTTGATATGCATTTGTAGATAAATTTGTAATAATCTCATATATATCGGTTTCATCACCATTAATATAACTCTTACTGCTTAAATTCTTTTCAATTTTCACTGTTGAGGGTATTATTGCTTTTATCATATCAATACTATTTTCAACAATATTTTGAATATGAATAATTTTCAATTCCCTTTCTTTATGTTTAGTAAAATCAAGTATCTTCTTTATAAGATATTTACCTCTATTACTTCCTTTCAGCATCTCATTCAATGAATTGTTTATTACAATATTCTCACTTTTCTCCATTTTTGCAAGTTCAATATTCCCACTTATTATTGCTAAAACATTATTGAAATCATGGGCAATACCGCTTGCAAAATTTCCTATTGTTGTCATTTTTTCCGTTTGTCTCAGTCCATTCTCCATTTTTTCTTTCTCAGCAATATCCTTTTCCAAAATTATAAAAGCAATTATTTTCCCTGTGCTGTCCTTTATAGGCGTAATTGTTGATTCATCTTTATATGCTTCTCCATTCTTTCTTTTGTTTGTGAATACTCCCTTCCATGTTTTTCCGGACATTAATGTATTCCATATACCTTCAGAGAATTTTTTATTATGGTATTCGCTTTGTAATATTTTTGGTCTTTTATCTTTTAATTCTTTTTCTGAATAACCTGTAACTTTTAGAAAAGCCGGATTAACATATTGTATAATCCCATTTTCATCAGTGATTAAAAAACACTCTTCTATTTGTTCAATACCCTTGATTAATAGGTCATGCTTTTCCGTCACTATCTTTAACTCTTTTATATTGGCAGTCAAAATATCACCCATTTTATTTAATCCACTGCCTAATTCTCCAAATTCACTTTTATAATTTACCTTAAGTATGTTTGGTTTTATATTACTATTTATTTTTTTAACAAATGTAACAATTCGCTTTAGAGGAGTAATTATTTGTTTATATATAACTAAAATTAGGAATATTACAAATATAAATAGTAGTATTAAAGCAATGGAAAACATTTTATTTACATAGGAAAAAATATTTGTTACTTCATTTCTACTATATCTAACCGATATAA
>CBDUZN010000132.1:0-5876 GCA_965371715.1 uncultured bacterium
GCAGGAATCTATCTTATAGTAAACCATTTTTATTCCTCATTATTATTCTCCAACATATGTTCATTCAATATAGATGTATCTTTCAATTCCTGAATGCTGAGTTTTGTTTCTTCCGTAAAATCCATTTTACTGGAACTTTTGTACAAATAAGCCGGATTAACAGAAAAAAGGAATATTATTAATAGAGGAAGCATTGCCGGAAATATAGAAAGCAATGATTCATTTGATTCATTTGAATTTTTAAGAAAGAATTTTCGTGCCGTTTTTAATAAATATACTATTTCTAAAAATGCAGAAATAACTATTATTACTGCCATCCATGAATAATTAATTCGAAGTAATTCGGATAGTATTCTGAATTTTATATAGAATCCCGGGAATGGTGGTATTCCCACTAATGTTAATGTTGCAATTATAAATGAGAAAAACGAGAACTGACCGGCTTTTCTTGTATTAATAATACTTCCATTTTCATTAATAAATTTATCAGCAGCAAGAAACATAGTGAATTTACTTATTGCATGGATAATAATCATCATAATAGCAAGACTAAATAATTCATTTTGAATACCTGATTTTAATGATAAAGCAACAATTGTTATTATTAATCCGGATTGTGCAAATGATGAGAATCCAAGCATTCTTCTAATATTCTTTTCAGAAAATGCAGCAAATTGTGAAAAAATGATAGTTACTACTCCAATTACAATCATTATATTAAGAAACATTGGATTAATGATAAATAGTTTTATAAGTTTTATCATTACAAAAACTACAATTGATTGTACAAGACCAGAGTATATTGCACCATTAATTGTTTGTGTATGGGCATATATATCAGTAACAAATATATTGAATGGAAACATATATGCTTCAACCATTAAGCCTGTTAATATTATGAAAACGGCAATATTAAATAGATAAGTATTAAAATAAGCATAACCAGTAAGGATTGAATGTATGTGAATTATGTTTAAAGAACCTGTTAATGCATAAAGCGCAGCAATACCCGTAAGCATTAGTAAAGCACCAATTGATGTTCCTGTTATAAATTTTATTACGGATAAATCAGTTTTTTTGTATTTTTTTAATCCTGCAAGTATATATACAGATATTGTTACTATTTCAAGAAATACAAATATATTAAAAATATCCTGAGTATTTGCAAGTGATATTAGTGCCGCAACAAGTATTGGGAATACAGTATAGAATACCATTTCATTATCACAATCCTTATTCTTATTCAATTTGAAAAATACAATACATAGAGCAATGAAATTCACCATAAGGGCAATAATTGTACCTGTAAGTCCAAATGTCAGCATAATCCCAAATGGTGCCGGGATATTACCCATATATACTTGTAAAGGTAATGAAGATACAGCTGGAATAATAATAATTAATTCCAAAATATTAAATGTAAGTACAATTATCAATAATATCTTAAAATATACTTTAATATGTTTGTATAAAAGTGGGCTTAGAAACCCTAAAAGAAGCAGAAGAATTATTGTTATTACAGGATTAATCATTGTGTTCCTCCATACTATCCCTGTCTAATGTTCCATTATCTCTATAATATCTTAATGCATAAAACATAAACAAAGCTGTTGTAGCAACACCAATAACAATTGATGTTAATACAAGTGCCTGTGGTACAGGATCAACAGATATAGCTGTTGGATTGGTTGCTTGCTGAAATTTATTAAGAATAGGAGGCATTCTATTAAAAACATATCCAGTGCTTACAAGAATAATATTAACACCTGTCTGCGCTAATACAAAACCTATAATCATTTTTATAATATTTCTGCTTACAATAGCAATAATCAATCCACCTGCAAGAAGAGTAATGCCATTAAAATAAAATAATATTTCAAGGATTGATGCCATCCTAACTCCTTAATAAGTATTCACTTAAATGAAAGAATTCAATCGTTACTTTAACACCTATCAATATATAAATTATTGGAATTATTCCACCTGAAATAATACTTCCAAATGTGCCTAATGAATATATAAAGTTTGCCAGAAATCCATTAAGATAATATATGCCAAGTAAACCTATTAAAAGTATAATTGATACACTAATTGATTCTACAATATGTGTTGCTGTCTTATTTAATTCCTTTTTATTTCCGGCAAGAAACAGTAGAAGCATTCCCGAACCAATTATTGCTCCGCCCTGAAAGCCTCCACCTGGAGATAGGTGACCATTAATAATTATATATGAGCCAAATAACATTATTATCGGAAATAATATCAATGCTGCAGTATGGACAATTGTACCGGGTTTCTCAAACAATTTGTCTATTTCTGAAAAACCAATTGATTTAACAAGCATAAATATACCAATAATTGATAGAAATAATATGGTAATCTCCCCTACTGTATCATAACTTCTATACTGCGTAACTATTGATGTAACAACATTTGGGATATTAAAATCCTTTATATTATTTGTTAAATAATAATCTCCGGAAATGGATGACATTGAATTTTTGGAGCTGTTTATCTGCATAAAAAATAATAATAAAGATATTGCTAAAAATGAGAATATTAATAATATTATAATTTTCTTCATCTATGTTCCTTCTTTATTTTAATTATAACACCTATAATAATAGCTCCGGATAATGCAGCACCAATAGCTGCTTCTGTCATTGCAACATCAGGTGCTTTCATTATTAAGAATAGAATTGATGCAAAAAGAGAAATAAGTGCGGTTCCAATTGCTGCAACAATAATGTTTTTTGTAAAAAATATATAAATAAGCATTGCAAATGATAAAATTGTTAATAAAAGTGTAATTGTTATTTCAAGCATATATCTTTCACTTCATCTATTGTTTTCTCATAATATTTGATTCCCTTTTTATATGCACTTCTTGCTAATGTGCTTGATGATACAGGGTTTGACATCAAAATAAAGAGAACTACAAGTATTGTTTTAAAAATAATTTCAGGATAATATATCCCTAATCCAAGTATAGTAAAAATAATACCAAGCGTTGTTGCTTTTGTGCCTGCCTGCAATCTATTATATAAATCCGGCATTCTTATTAATCCTAATGCTCCTAAAAACATAAATATTGATCCAATGAGAAACATTATAACACCAATAATCTCATTAATCATTCTTTTTCTCCATAAATCTAGCAAATGCAATAACACCAATAAATGATAATAATGAATAAACAATAGCTGCATCCATATATATTTTCTGTTTGTAATTTACCGCAAGTACAACAATTATTACTGTTGTTATAAGGGTTAAAACATCTAAGGCAGCAATTCTGTCATAAATAGTAGGTCCTATAAGGAAACGAATAAATGATAGTATTACTGCAAGAATAATAAAAATAGCTGATATAATAATCATTATTGTCATTATTCAATCTCCTTAAGATAATAAGGGAAATTTGCTTTTATATGTTCCCTGTTTTTATAAAATGTCTCATCAACAACATGGATTATCAGATAATCATCCTTAATCTCAAGTGTTAGTGTTCCAGGAGTTAGAGTAATTGAATTAGCAATCATTAATTTTGCTAATTTATCTTTACTATCACACTTTACTTTTACAAATCCAGGATTTATCGGCAATTTGGGATTTAGTACCCTTAAAGCAATATCAATATTAGCCTGAATGATTTTCATGAAAAGATATGGAATATATGCAATAATCCATATAATATTTTTTAATGAAAAAAATCTCAATTTTCCGGATTCCATTATTTTCAAAGAAATGAAAAGAACCAATATGGATAAGATTAACCCTACAAAATAATCATATATATCTGCTGGAAAAATTAACATAGCATACACAATGAATAGTAAAAATGAATAGAAGATAAAAGTTAATACTTTTTTAATTTTTATAATAAATGGGCTCCATTCTATTTAAGTATGAAAACTTTTTCCTGAATATCCTTATTTATAATAAAATAAATACCCGGCTTTAATTTTGATAACATGTTTTTGTTTAATAATTTTCTTCCACACACATCATATATAATACTATTACTTAGATTTTCTTTGTTAATTGGCTTTGATCTATACATAGGAAATCCTGTATTATCATAATTTACTTTTAGTAAAACATCGGACTTTAATATTAATGCTCCGCCTATGCTATTCATTGATATATGAGTGAAACCAAAATAATCATTGCTATTACAAATATTTACAATTGAATCACTGCATTCAAGAATATTGCTATTAGATACAACTAATATTGATGTATCTGTTCTGAAATCACTAATATAATGATTTTCATTTGTAGAAATAATGTTAAACAGAGTATCAACCAGTAAAATATTATTTACTGTGGATAGTAAATATCCAGCTTTTACAGAATTAACATCAAATGCTTCATCACCGGAAAAATAACTGTAAATAATACTACTTGTACTATTCATCAAATTATAGCCATAATATCCATTGGCAAATAAATAATCATTATCTACTTTTAGAATATCAAAAACAGGATATCCGCTTTTGAATATTAATGAATCAATACTATCAGTATCGGTGTAATAAACATTGTATTTATTGTCAGTATAATATAATTTATTATTATCTTCATATAGACTTACAGGAATAGAAGATACATTTATCCTTTTAAGTGTATCATTCAAAACCAAATATACTGATGAATCTTCATTAATGATTTTTTCATCAATAATATTTTTTCCATATATATCTGAAAGAAACAGATTAAATGAATCAGTTATTGGATTATATGTGTAAAGACTACTATCTGCCCATATTATAAAATCATTTTCCCTATGCATAATACCCTTTAAATTATATGCGATTTTTATAGTATCAATAATATTAAGAGAGTACTTTCCAGTAGTTTTATACAAATTGTAATCTGTAAGAATATACATTGAATCATTAATAATACCTATATCTGTAATATTCTCATTAAAAAAAGTGGAATCAATGCAATTAAATTCATATACCATAGGATTTTCAAACAAAAATATTGAATCATTACTAACAAAAATAAAATTTGAATCAATTTCAAAAACATCTGATATTGGTCTTTTTACATTAAATGATAAAACCAAATTTAACATTGTATCATTAACCTGATAGCAATCAACAAAAGAATCACTTACAGCACAGGCAAGTTTATAATTACTTCTAAATAATGCATCAGTTATATTAATATTTATTGTATCATTAATAATAAATGAATCGGAGTTAATTGAACAATGCAGTAATTCCCTGCCATTTTCAGCAAGAACAATATATCTTGAAATTGTATTAATCGCATTATTAATATTGAAATCCTTTCTATTAACAATTTCTCTCACGCTATCACCTGTAATGTTGTATATCATTGTTTTAGAAAATGTTTCTACAAAAACTAATGGATAAGTAAATACAATATTATTTATATTATAGGAAACATTTATACTTGCTAAATAATTAGCATTACCTGATTCAATTTTTAATATATCAATATTATCATTATAATCACATAATAAAATATACTCATCACTTCTTACAACATGTTTCAGATTTTCATTTAATAATGAGTCAATACTATTGAGTTCAATATTGTAAATTGCGGAAACTGTTATTATGTTATTGCTATTTATAATACACTGCCCTTTACCTGAAAGTACTGGTTCACCAATCTCTAATTGCGCAGAAATAATCACAATGCTAAATAGTATCAATAATATAAATACAAGTCTTTTCATTATTAAAGTATAATATATGTTACTTAACTGTCAATAGATATTGAATCAATTGTACTTTGAATATTCCGCATATTCTGAATAATTTGAAGAATATATTATGTATTTGTAGGGGCAATGCCCCTGCGGGCTGTCCGAGAATAAAATAATACAAAAAAAG
>CBDUZN010000133.1:0-5859 GCA_965371715.1 uncultured bacterium
ACAGAAATAATAAGTAGAGGATTTCCTGTCATATCAACACCTGATAATACTTTCATTAGAATCAAGACAAGAAAACCTATTATACACAAAACAAATGTTATAATGGATAATCCACCAATAGCATAGATAGGATTAGTTGAGTATTCATTTAAAAACTTCACTGTTAACATATCCAAAAGCACTTTAAATGTTCTGGATAATCCATATTTTGTTTTTCCTGTTGTTCTTTTTTTGTGATTTATAGGAATTTCATTTATTATTGCACCCTTTGCATAAGCAAGATAAGGAATGAATCTGTGCATTTCACCATATAATCTAATATCTTTCAATATTTCATGTTTGAATATTTTCAGAGAACATCCTGTATCATGAATGCTTAATTTCAAAAAGCGTGATATAATGTAATTTGCAATTTTTGATGGTAATCGTTTTATAATTGGATCTTTCCTTTTTTTTCTCCATCCAACAACCATATCATAATTTGTTTCCTGCATTTTTCTAAGCATTTTAGGAATATCCTGTGGATCATTCTGCTGATCCCCATCTATTGTTACAATATATAGACCATTTGCATTATCAAATCCTGCTTGAAATGCAGCTGATTGTCCGAAATTACGCGTAAACTCAATCACTTTTACACATTTATTTTTTTCGCTTAATAAAAAAAGTTCTTTACCAGTATTATCAGTTGAACCATCATTTACAGCAATTATTTCATAATTGCATTTATCAGTAATGCTATTTACAACCAATTCAATCATTGGTTTAACATTACCACTCTCATTGTAAAATGGTATTATAATACTAAGTATTATGTTCCTATCTGCCATGAGGAAAGATATTCCTTTTGTTCAGGTGTTAATCTATCAAAATCAATTGATAATGATTTCATTTTTCTTTTTGCAATATTGCTATCAACATTATCAGGTAATTTATAAACATCTTTTTTCATTTTCTTATAATTATTAAGAATATATTTAGCTCCCAATGCCTGATTTGCAAAAGACATGTCCATAACACATGCAGGATGTCCTTCTGCTGATGAAAGATTAACAAGACGACCCTTTGCCAGCAAATAAACATTTTTCTTGCCTACTTTGTATTCTGTTAGATTATCTCTGATTTCGGTTATTCTCGTGGACATTTTTTCTAATGCTTTTGTATTTATTTCAACATCAAAATGTCCCGAATTTGCAATAATACATCCCTCTTTCATTAATTTAAAATGATGCTTATCAATTACATTAATATCTCCTGTTACAGTAACAATAAAATCCGAGATTTTGCATGCATCATTCATTTTCATTACTCTAAATCCATCCATATGTGCTTCAAGTGCTTTAATCGGATCAATTTCAGTAATAATAACATTTGCACCCATTCCTTTTGCTCTCATTGCAGTACCTTTACCGCACCATCCATATCCAGCAACAGTAAATACAGAACCAGCAATAAGACGATTTGTAGCCCTTAATATTCCATCCATTGTTGATTGCCCTGTACCATATCTATTATCAAAAAGGTATTTTGTATATGAATCATTGACTGCAATAACGGGAAACTTCAATACCTTTTTTGCAGCCATTGCTTTTAATCTAATAACACCTGTTGTTGTTTCCTCAGTTCCTCCAAGAATATTTTTTATTAAATCCTTTCTCTTTTTATGAAGTGTACTGATTAGATCCGCTCCATCATCCATAGTAATATGTGGTTCAATATTTATTGCTGAATTTAGATGCTTATAATATCCTTTGTTATTAATACCAGTAATAGCAAATACAGATATTCCATAATCCTTAACAAGCGATGCCGCGACTTCATCCTGAGTTGAAAGAGGATTAGATGCACATAATGCTGTTTCAGCTCCTCCTGCCTTTAAGGTTCTCATAAGATTGGCTGTCTCAGAAGTAACATGCAGACATGCTGATATACGAATACCTTTTAAAGGTTTACTCTTCTTAAATTCTTCTCTAATATCCCTTAATACCGGCATATCTCTGTCTGCCCATTCTATTCTCTTTTTTCCATTAGCAGCTAATTTGATACTTTTAATATCATACTTCATTCTTTCTCCTATTTTATTAATTTTTTAATTTCATCAATTTTATCCAATAATTCCCATGTGAATCCTTCTTCATTTCTGCCAAAATGTCCGTATGCAGCGGTTTTTTTATATATTGGTCTTCTAAGTTTTAATTGGTCAATAATTCCCAAAGGCGTAAGATCAAATAATTTCTTTATTACATTAATTATACTGTCCTCACTGAATTTTCCAGTATTAAATGTATTAACAGATATTGATATTGGTTCTTTAATACCTATTGCATAAGAAAGTTGAATTTCCAATTTATCTGCAATACCTGCAGCTACAAGATTCTTAGCAATATATCTTGACATATAGGCTGCCGATCTATCCACTTTTGTTGGATCCTTTCCTGAGAAACATCCTCCACCATGTTTTGCCATTCCACCATATGTATCTACAATTATTTTTCTTCCTGTCAATCCTGTATCTGCTTCAGGTCCACCCTTTACAAATAAACCGGTCGGATTAACATATATTTTTGTATTATCATCCATCATTTCACTTTTTATAACATGATCTATAACATGTTCCCTTAAATCCCGTCTTATCTCCTCTATTGTAATATCAGGATCATGTTGAACACTTAGTACAATTGCATCAATTCGCTTGGGTTTTCCATCTTCATATTCAACAGTTACCTGTGATTTCCCATCTGGTCTTAAATATTTCAAATGATTGGATTTTCGTAAATCAGCAACCCGTTTTATTAATTTATGTGCATATGCAATTGTCATTGGCATATATTCAGGTGTTTCATTTGTAGCATAGCCGAACATCATTCCCTGATCACCTGCTCCTCCTGTATCCACTCCCATTGCAATATCACCGGATTGCGATTGGATAGTAGTAAGAACAGCACATGTCCGATAATCCAAACCATATTCTGGTTTTGTATAACCAATTTCCTTTATTGTATTCTTACATATACTATGAATATCCACATAACAATCTGTTGATATTTCTCCTGAAATTACAATAAGACCCTGTGCAGACATTGTTTCAACAGCAACTCTGCTATCTGGTTTATGTGAAAGTATTTCATCAAGAATTGAATCGGAGATTAAATCACATATCTTATCCGGATGTCCTTCTGATACAGATTCAGATGTGAGAAATCTTTTCATTTATCCTCCTTTAATATTACAGTATAATCTCCGGCAATAATGGAGCAATTCACATTTTTTATTATGCAATTCTTTCCAATTACCGAATTATTTAATTTACAATTTTCAATTATAGAATTATTATCTATTATACAATTATTTAATTTTGATTTGATAATTTCACAATTATCAAATACAGAAACATTTTCCATTACATTTGAATCAATTATTTTTCCTAATAAGTAGTTTTCATTACTTTCTCTCTTTAGTAATTCATGGTTTGCTTTTAAAAGCATTTTATGATTCCCGCAATCAATCCATTTATCAATCATTATGGATTTAAATGGTTCACCATTTTTAAGCATAATTTTCATTGCATCTGTTAATTGAAATTCATCTTTTGTCTTAATATTATTATCAATCAATAATTTAATTGCTTTTTTCAATATTCCTGCATTTTTGAAATAATAGAATCCAACAATTGCATTCCCTTCACTGAGTCCTTGAGGTTTTTCAATCATTTCAATAATACTGCCATTTTCTTCGTAAACAACGCCAAATCTTGAAGGGTCATTAACCTTCATAGTGCCAATATAATTAATATTCTGTTCTGATAGTAAATCCAAATTACACTCAATGATTGTATCTGATAATAAAACAATAACCTTTTCATTATCATCAATATGTTCAAGACCTAAATAAATAGCTTCTGCAAGTCCCCTTGCCGTTTCCTGAAAAACAAATCTTTTTTTAAATGTGTAATTCTTTTTCAAGTATTGTTTTAATAATTCTTCTTTGTATCCGGTAATAAAAATCATTTCATCATATTCAATTTTTTTAAGTGAATTAATAACATAATCAATAATTGTTTTTTTGCCCACTTTAATCAATGGTTTAGGCACAGTTAATGTATGAGGTCTTAATCTTTTTCCAATTCCCGCAGCAGGGATAATAACTTTCACTGTTTCATCTTCTCCTTTAATGCATTTATTCGTTCAATAGATATCGGATCTACCATATTTTTTTCAGCTAAATAATAACTCATAAGATCTGTAAACATAATTACATCAATTGTATTAATGAAGGTATTATTGTTTTCATAATATAGTATTTCAGTATTAAAACCAGCATTTTCAAGAAGACCTATTGTTATATCCGCTCTCTTTGTATTGGCAGATAAAGAATTATTGAATTTTATAAATATTGGTAAAAATAATTCTTTAATTATTTCCGGTTTTTCAAGACCAACAATCTCATTATGATTCATTTCAGGAATTGCATTAAAATGTGCAAAATGTTTTGCATTCTCTGATAATTGATTGGCAATTCTTCTTGATACGGAATAAAACTGTTCATCAATATAAAATACAGGTATTTTTCCATTAATCTTGTCTGCAAGAATTTTTGCCTCATTATGCTTGAAAGAATATGCTTTAAGAAAATTGATTGCTTCATCAATTTTATTAATCAAGCAATTGTTTTTACAATAGAAAGGTTCAAGCCGTTTTATTAATGCAAAAAGAGACATTGGCATTGCTGTTCTTGGAGGTACATCAAGATCAAGTTTAATAAATTGTTTATCATTAATCATTTCCTGAAGTATTCCTCCTGAACCAATACCCAATAATCTAGTGTTTTTTTCAAGTGCCTGTTTTGCACATGATAATGTTTCTTCTGTATTACCTGAAAAAGATGATAGAATAACAAGAGTCCTATTATTAATATATTTCGGTAATTGATAATTTCTTACAATTTGAAATGGTATGTCAATCTCTAATCCTATAAGTTCCTTTATTAGATCACCCGATATTGCTGATCCGCCCATACCTGCATAAACAATGTTCTTTATTTCATTTGCATCAAAGCCAAGCTCTCCTTTTCCTTGCTCATATCCTTTTAAAGCAAATTCAGGAAATGATAATATCAAGTCAATCATTTTTTTACTCATAATTACTCCTCTACATATTTATGCATATTGGGAATATTCTTTCTAATAAAATCTTTCATATAATCTCTTACTTCGAGAGCGGTTTTACATGATAAAACATCTTTTGCAATGCCTCTGCATTCCTCATATGTAACTTCTCTTATGATTTTCTTTATTTCAGGAACGAAAATCGGTGATACGGAAAGCTCATCAATGTCCATTCCTATAAGTATTGGAACTGCTATAGGAATTGAAGCCATTTCTCCACATACACCTGCCCATATATGATTGTCATGAGCTGATTTTATTGACATATCAATTAGCTTTAATACCGAAGGGTCAAAACTATCAAAGATATTAGCAACTCGTGGATTGGTTCTATCAACGGCAAGAGTATATTGTGTAAGGTCATTTGTACCTATTGAAAAGAAATCTACATGCTTTGCAAATTCATCAGACATTAATGCACATGATGGGACTTCAACCATAATTCCAATATCAATATGTTCTGTAATGCTGCTATCCTTAGTTTTCAAATCATTCTGTACTTCTAAAATAATTTCCTTTGCTTTAACTACTTCATCAATTGTTGAAATAATTGGCAGCATTATTTTTACATTACCCCTAGTATTTGCTCTTATAATAGCTTCAATCTGCTGTTTAAAAGCAGTTATATTCTTAAGAGAAGACCTTATTCCGCGAAAACCAAGAAAAGGATTGCTTTCTTTTTGAGTTACAAAAAT
>CBDUZN010000134.1:0-5830 GCA_965371715.1 uncultured bacterium
AGAGGTGGATTTTTAATAACCCTGTCCCTACGAACCATACACATTATAATTTTCCTTGACTATGTTTCCACCCTTAATACGAAAGAACCAAAATGATTGATTATGTAACTGAGACATTGAGTAAATCGTTTTAATTATGTAGGAGAGCAGGGTACTGTATCTTAAACAATTAGAATCAAAATATCAGGAACAATTTTGCTCTTGACAAATATACAATAGGTTGTATAATAACATACAATAAGTTGTATAAATATGAACAAACAAATAAATAAGCAAATATTGATGAATGAGCTGTCAATTTGGAATTCTTTTCTACGGAGAAAAGTACATCTAATAGCATGTGGTGGAACAGCAATGACATTATTGAATGTTAAATCATCTACAAAAGATATAGATTTCATTATACCTGTAGAGACAGAATACAGATACCTATATAAATTTCTAGTTAATGCAGGATACAAAAACGAATTTGCAACAGGTCTAACATCTAATTCTGGTCTGCGTTTTGATCTCTTTGAAGGAAAACAGATATTTACAACAGAATTACTTGAAAATCCATTAAATAATAATATTTTTCTAAGAGAATGGTCATATTTATATTTGGGTTGTTTAAATTATTATGATTTGATCATATCAAAATTATTCAGAGGAACAATGGTTGATTATGGTGATATTTTTGTTTTGTGGCAGAAAATTTATAATGATATGGATTTTAATAAGTTGGAACAAAGGTACAGCGAAACAGCAAAATATGATATTAATCCAGAAAAAATGATGGACAATTTCGGATATTTTAAAGATAAAATATTGGAAAGGGGATATTATGAAGAAAAATGATTTACTGAATAAAATGAAAGAATATGGATACTCAATATTTATTCCTATTGATAGAGAAGAGAAGATTGAATTGCTGAATAATATTGCAGATTCCTTTGACATCAGATTATATGAAGGATTTGCAGTAGTATTTTTTAATATGATAAAGAATGATGAAATTGATTGTGATATAATAAATATGATGCATAAGCAGACATTTGAATTGGTTAAATTATCTTTTGCAGTATTTGATTTGTGTAATTATTCCTATATTTTTAATCGTTTTAAGAATAATAGAGAGTGTAATCTTAATGAGAATAATATTAAAGAACTAGTTAAAAAAGTGAAAAGCACAAGAACAATAAACATTAATAAAATGAGAATTAATATTGAAAGGGTAATTAACACATTCAAATTATATTCATCAGAAATAGAAGAAAAAAATATTATATCTACACTAAATGAAAGAAATGAAATGTCTGTAAATATTGCTTTAAATCGACTTTTCTCAAAAAGGCAGAAAGAAATTATATTAAAAAGATTTAATGGTGAAGTGTTGAGCAAAACAGAGAAGGAATACTTTTCCCGAATAATAAGAAAAAAACTTGAAGCAATTTTAAATGATGAACTTCGTAATATCGCAAAAACAATAATATAAGATAATATTATATTATAATTTCCCTTGACTATGTATGTATCTATTAATATAATAAATCTTTGTAAAATAAGGAGATTTAATGAATTTTCAGGATATGATAATGAAATTGCAGGAATTCTGGGCATCAAAGGATTGTGTCTTGTATCAGCCATATAATAGTGCGGTAGGAGCAGGAACATTCAATCCTGCAACATTTTTAAGAGTGCTTGATGATGATAAGTGGAAAGTTGCATTTCTTGAAATATCCAAAAGACCAAAGGATGGACGATATGGTGAGAATCCTAACAGAATGCAGCAATTTTATCAATTCCAGGTTGTATGGCAGCCGGCTCCTGATAATATTCAGGATATATATACTGAGAGCTTAAAACATATTGGCATTGATACAAATAAACATGATATAAGGTTTGTTGAAGATGATTGGGAATCACCAACATTGGGGGCAAAGGGTCTTGGATGGGAGGTGTGGCTTGATGGAATGGAAATCACTCAATTCACATATTTCCAGCAAATGGGTTCTATTCAATTAAAAACAATTCCTGTAGAAATTACTTATGGACTTGAACGCATTGCAATGCTTTTACAGAATAAAAATTCTATTTTTGATTTAAATTGGTCTGATAGTAAATTGTGGTCTGATATTATGCTTCAAAGTGAAAAAGAATTTTGCGCTTTGAATTTTGATGAAGCGGATATTGATTATCTTAAACAGGAATTTGTAAAAAGTGAAAGTGAAGCAAATAGATTATCAGCAAAGCATCTTGTTTATCCGGCTTATGATTATGTAATAAAAGCATCCCATTCATTCAATATGCTTGATGCAAGAGGGGCGGTTTCACCAAAGGAAAGGAAAGGATATATTCAGAGAATAAGGCAATTGGCAAAAACTATTGCTAATGAATACATAAAAAAGGAAAACAGTAATGAGTGATATCCTATTTGAATTGGGATTTGAGGAAATGCCTGTTCTTGAAAATGAAACACTTTATGAATATTTTGATAATAATATCAGGGAATTAATAAAAATAAAGGATATTAAAGTTAGCAGTATTGATGTTTATTCAACAACAAGAAGAATTATATTATTAATAAAAAATCTTCCAAAAGAAATACCTACAAAAAATATTAGGAAAAAGGGACCTCCTGTTAATATTTTCTTTGATAAAGATGGAAACATTACAGAGCAGGGTAATGGCTTTTTGAAATCCAAGAATATCAAAAATAATGATATAGAAAAAGAGAATGGATTTGTTTTTTATAATGCAAAAGAAGGTGGAGAAAAAATCATTTATATTCTTAAAAATAAAATTTAAAAAACCATTAAAAGTGTTAAATTTAAAAAAACAATGAAATGGCCCGGTTCGGATATCGTTTTTTCAAGACCAATAAGATGGATACTATTTTTGAATAACAGTAATATTGAGCAATTAAAAATTGCCGGAATAGAATCATCAAATATAACTTATGGAAACAGAAGTGTGGGAAACAAACAATTAATTGCTAAATCTATTGACCATTATTTTGAGTTGATGAAAGAAAATTATGTTACTTATGATATATATAAGCGAGAAGAACAGATGTTTAATGGTTGGAAATCATTTTCTGAAATATATGGTATTGACCCAATAATTGATAATGAACTTATTTTGGAAAATATTTTCCTTACAGAATTCCCAGTTGTTCTAAAAGAGGATTTTGATGAGAGGTTTCTTAATCTTCCTGAATCTATTATTGCTGCCGCATTAAAACAGCATCAGAGATATTTTGCAACAAAGAGAAATGGTGAGAGATCAAATAGTTTTATATTTGTTAGTAATAATCCCGAAGCAGATTTTGAAATACTGAAGAAAAACAATAAAAGGGTATTAACTGCTCGTCTTGAAGATGCTGAATTTTATTATAAAAGTGATTTAAAAAGAACTATTAATGATTATAGAACTTTATTAGATGATATTACATTTTATGACAAATTGGGCACATATGGTGACAAGATCGATAGAATAGCTTTACTTGCATTATTTGTAGATAGTAATTATAAAAATAATAGTATTGATTTTAAAGAATTAGCATTAATAAGTAAATTTGATATAGCAACTGATATGATAAAGGATGGAAAGGAATTTACCAAATTACAGGGAATCATTGGATATCATTATGCATTAGAAATGGGAATACCTCAGGAGCAGGCAATTGTTTCAAAAGAGCATTATTATCCACGCACAAAAAGTGATAAATTAATGCCATTATCTTATGAAAGTATAGTTTTATCCATTGCTGATAAAGTGGATAATATTGTTGGAGCATTTATTGCAGGATATAAACCAACAGGTAATAAGGATATCATGGCTGTAAGAAGGGATGCACTTGCATTGATCTACTTACTTGACAGGAAAAAAATCCATATTGATCTTAATAAAATCATTGATAAATCATTGGTTTTTTACAATATAAATAATAAAGAAATTTTTGATGAAATTGTATTATTTATTAAAACCCGTATTGAAAATTACTTTTCAGAGGAGCATAAAATCCCAATAGATATTTTAAAATGTGTATTATCAATAAAGGATATTATAATTCCTGAAATACTGAAAAAAGGCAAGCTTATAAATAGAGAGAAAACCACTGAGGATTTTAAAACACTTATAATAGGCATTAAAAGGGTTTCCAATATTCTGAAAACCGCTAAATTTTCTAATATTACTTATTCAATAGATATAAATGCATTGATAAATAATGGATACCAGACAATTAGTAAATATGAAAAATCATTATTTGAAAAATCGCAATCTGTTAAAAACGAGAATATTAAGTTTCAGGAAAAAAAGGAATTTGAAAATATTTTAGAAAAATTGCTTTCATTAAGAAATGAAATTGATGAATTTTTTGATAATGTTCTTGTAATGGATAAAGATGAAAAATTGAGACAAAACAGACTCAATTTGCTTAAATATATTGAAATAGAATTTAATAAGTTCGGTGATTTTTCAAAAATAGTTATTGAAGGTGAAAAAGCAAATAATATTGACACTTGATAAAACTAGTAATATAATAAAAAGATATACAAAAGGAGAACAATGAGGCTTCCAAGGGGAAAAACATTATTGGAAAACACAAATATTGATTTTGTGAATTTTGATAATATTGTAAATGCAGGGAAGAGAGAAAGATCACACAAAATTCATGGGTATATTTCAATTCTTTATCCACAGGATGTTGATATAATATTCCTCTCTCAGGGTGAGCCAATGTCTTCAATAAGATTTAAAGGAATGAATAAAGTGCAAACAGCTATTGCTGATGCTATAGAAAGGGTGAAAAAGGCTGATGTGGGTATTATTAATATTTACGAAATTCCTGAAGAGCTTGTTCTTATAATTAATTCGACAATTCATAGTAATCCGGTTTTTTCATTCAAATCTGCAACAGAAGTATCTCCTGAAAAATTGATTGCCAAACTTGGTGTTGAGAAAATTAATGGTTTTATGGAAATAAAAAAAGGACCTGAACTTTTTTATGCAATAATTGAAAATGGTATTCCAACAAGAGGATATTTTGCTGATAAAATAAATGTGAAAGTATCATCGTCAGTGATTGTAACAGTACTAAAAGCCGCATCAAATGATGGTTCTCCTGTTTTGTTCTCCCTTTACAATGCAATGCCTAAGAAAATTGAGCAGGTTACTCCAGCATTAAATCAATTATTACTTAAAAGTATTAATGCAGTTATTGTTGAATTTGCTTCTTCCTATGGTCCGACATTTGCAAAAAAGGGTCTTAGGATGGCAAAATCGCATATTGAAGATGAATATGAATTTATGGATGGATACCACTTTAATGCACTTCAAGTTGAAGGTGATTGTATTGCATCAAAGGATGAATTTGTAAAAGCATTTGCGGGATTTATTAGCAGATTTATGCGTACATATGATGGTATTTGCCCTGATGAAGCAAAAAAACGACTTTTTGTAACTGCATTAAAGGATTTTAGATTTGCGCTAAAATCAGCAAATTTCTATAATTATACTGTTTTCAAAGATGAATAATTTTTTTCTTGTTTCAACTCCAATAGGAAATCTTGAGGATATTACATTAAGGGCAATTAGAATTCTTAAAGAGGTTGATATAATTGCAGCAGAGGATACAAGGGTTGCAGCAAGACTTCTCAATCATTACAATATTAATGGGAAAAAGATTATAGTTTACAATGATCATAATAAAAAAACATCATCAATAAAAATAGTAAAATTCCTTGAAGAAAATAAATCTGTAGCGCTTATTACAGATGCAGGTACACCATGTATATCTGATCCTGGGTACTATATTGTGAATTGTGTACTTAAAGAGGGCGGGAAT
>CBDUZN010000135.1:0-5767 GCA_965371715.1 uncultured bacterium
CTTTCTCTTCTGCTTTCTCTTCTGCTTTCTCTTCTGCTTTCTCTTCTGCTTTCTCTTCTGCTTTCTCCTTATCTTTCTCCTTATCTTTCATGGATGTATCATTCCCCGAATTCTTCTCATTAGTAGGTTTATCCTGTTTTACTGATTCTATGTTTTCATTTTTCTTTTCAACAATATCTTTTTTCGGTTCAGTCTGCTCATCTGAATCAAGGTCAACAATATTATGCGAATGTTGAACTTCCATTTCTTCAAGATTTTCCTTTAATAATTCTTCTTTCGCATTCTCATCATCCTTATTATCCTTCTCCTGTTCCTCTTCCTTGAATTTTATATATCTTTGTCTCTGAATTTTATCAAGTTTATCCTTAACCTTCTTTATTTCCTTTGTTGCTTCAACATTACCAGGATCCAGAAAGAGAATACTATCATAATAGCGAAATGATTCTTCATAGTCCCCTTGTTTCTTTTTCATTTCTGCAAGGACAAGCAATGCAATTAGATTTTGCTTGTCTTTTGATAAGACCCTGTTAAAAATATTAGTTGCTTCATTATAATTTCCCTTTTTTCTATATGCTTTTCCTAATACTACTAATGCTGATTGATTATCAGGCGAATATTTTAATCCTTCTTTAATTATTTCTATTGTTTCAGCATACATTTCAAGCTTAAGGTAAATATTACCCAAATCAATAAATGCCCTTGAACTGGGGTTTTTTGCTATTCTTTCCATTAACTCTCTTATGCGGTCTTCATAATTACTGTATGAATTCATGCATCTCCTATTTTTTTAATAGATTTATATTATATATTGAAAATAAATAATAGTCAATATAAATCTAAATACAATAAATACTTGGAAATTGTTAATATGATAATATACAATATAATAATATTATTATTAACCTATCCTAAATCCCTTCTCAAATGAGGCAATTTTCCCCGCTTCTTTAATATCACATAATGCCATTTTCAAGGTATCCTCCGGTTCACTTTTCACCCCGATTTTATTATCATACAACATATATTTTTCCCTATATTCTATTGGTGTATGGTTCGGCATAATTACATTTGCTCCACTTTTTAAAATTTTTGCTCTAAGCCCTTTTCTTAATGTGCCCATTGATGTTGTTGCAGGAATATTTGTATTAATTGTTAGAATTCGCATCAATGCTACAAAATTAATAACAGTATCGGCATTTGTAATAGATGAATCTTTAAGTGGCGTCAAATAATGTGGCAAAAAAGGACCCACTCCATACATATCAAAATTATTTTCCCGAAAAAAGATGATATCATTGGCAAGATCCTCAATTGTTTGATTTGGAAGTCCTATCATTACTCCTGTTCCTGTTTCAAAACCCAATCTTTTTAATGATTTAAGTGATTCAATACGAATATCATAATCATCATCAGGATGTAGTTTTTTAAATAATTCTCTATTTGTTGTTTCAATCCTGATCAAATATCGTTCTGCTCCGGCATTTCTCCACTTTTTATAAATCTGTTCATCTCTTTCTCCCAAAGACAGAGTGAAAACAATATCCAATTGTTTTTTGCTTTCCCGAATAATATCCGTTATCATATCATCATGAACAGGGAATTCACCACTTTGAAGTACAATTGTTTTGTAACCCGCTTCAACTGCACTTTTTACAAGCATCATAATTGTTTTATAATCCATTTCATATCTTTTCATTTTAATACTTTTTCTTATTCCGCAATAGCTGCAATCTTTTATACATTTATTTGAAAATTCAATAATACCTCTGATAAATATCCTATTTCCATAAATTTTTTCAGTTATACTGTTGGCTTTATTCCTTAGTTTGTTAGCATTATCACCTTTAAATCCAATACTTTTGATTATTTCACTTTTCTTCATTTAAAATCTCTTTGTATATTGCATAAGCAGATGGAAACATTTTAATTGTTCTTAAAAGAGCATTATGAATATGAGAAATCAGAATCCCATAATTGGTTATTGGAATATCGGCAGCCATTGCTTTATCAATTCTATTTAATACCTCTTTTCTGTTTATCATACATCCACCACAATGCACAATTAATTTTACTTCATTAATGTCTTTATGAATCATTTTCCCTGGATTAATAATAAACTCAAGTTTTTTTCCGGTAAAAGCAGTTAACCATTTTGGTATTTTTATTCTGCCAATATCATCATCCTGTGAATGATGCGTACATGCCTCTGCAATAAAAATTTTATCATTATCTTTAAGTGATTTTAATACTGAAAGTCCCTTTACAAACTCATTCAACTCACCCTTAAGACGACTAAACAAAATTGAATAGGTTGTAAGATTAATATTCTGAGGCACTACTTTTGCAACTGCTTCAATTGCCTGTGAATCCGTAACTACAAGTTTCGGTTTTCTATTTAATGAATCAAGAGCATCAGCTAACTCTTCTGTTTGTACGCAAATACTAATTGTATTCGCATCCAATGAATCGCGCAAAGCTTGTTCCTGAGGTAATATTATTCGCCCCTTGGGTGCTCCTGAATCAATGGGAATTACATGAATAACAATATCATTTTTAAAGACCATATCCCTTAAAATAATATCTGCCGTAAGAATTTCAGGAATCATTTTTGCCATTTTAAGTCTTAGTTCTGAAATATTACTTTCTGTTTTGGATGATACATAAATATATGGTATTTTAAATTCATTAAGATATTTTTCATTGCTTTTAATGGATGATTTAATGTCAGATTTTGAAAAAACAATAAGAATTTTTTCATCCTTTTTCTTCATCTTTTCAATAAAGTCCTTTTCAATAGTTTCAAACTCATCAGGCGATGAAACAAGAATAATTAAATCAGAGTGTCCCAATACGCGAAGTGAACTTTTAATGCGCTTTTCTCCCAATTCACCAGTATCATCAAAACCTGCAGTATCAACAATATATACAGGTCCAAGAGGCAAGATTTCCATTGCTTTTCCAACAGGATCTGTTGTTGTTCCTGGTACTTCAGATACAATTGCAGTATCCTGACCTGTTAAAGCATTTATAAGAGATGATTTTCCTGAATTTCTCCTGCCAAAAATTCCAATATGTGGTCTCATTGAAGATGGCATCTTTTTCATAATTACTCCTTAAAAATTTTACACTATTAAATATACGCGGACGAAAACAACCAATATAATCAATACATTCCTCGAATTACTCGGAATAAACATGCTCAATGATTTGCGTAATTTATTCCTCAGATTATTCGGAATAAACATGCTCAATGATTTGCGTAATTTATTCCTCAGATTATTCGGAATAAACCTTAAAAATATAGATCTCTTACGCCATTTTTTGTTTTTTCATATTTCTCATTAAATGATTTTTTTATTGTATCATTTTCAATTTTCTTAATTTCTTTCTCAATTAATTTATAGCCAATTTCTTTTGTTTTCTTAGAACCATAGTCCTCAAGATATTCAAGAAATGTCAAAATTGCATTTGGATGACAAAATGTATGAATATGTCCCGGTTTAGCAAGTTCCATAAAATCCGTTCCTGTTCTTCCCTTTCTATAACAAGAAGTGCAGAATGATGGGATATAGCCATGTGAAGCTACATCTTCAATCACCTGATCCAAACTTCTTGTATCCCCAATAGTAAATTGCTGCATACTTGGTTTATTATGTTTCTCATCATGATATGCACCCGGATATGTTCTTGAACCGGCAGATATTTGAGAAACACCAAGTGAAAAAAGTTCCCTTCTAAAATCAGGGGTTTCCCTTGTTGTTAAAATCAAACCTGTATATGGAACTGCTATCCTAAGTACTGCAACCAATTTTTTTAATTGTGCATCAGTTACCTTATGAGGAGGATTCTCAGAAATAGGTGCATTGAGAGCGGGCTCAATTCTTGGAAAAGAAATCGTATGAGGTCCCACTCCAAATTCCTTTTCCATATGCTCTGCATGCATTAATAATGCCAAAACCTCAAACCGCCAATCGTATAATCCAAAAAGAACACCTGCTCCAATATCATCAATCCCCGCCTGCTGTGCTCTGTCTAATGCATATAATCTGTATATATAATCTTTCTTCATTCCAGCAATATGTACCTTTTCATATGTTTTTCTATGATATGTTTCCTGAAAACACTGATATGTGCCAATTCCTGTTTTTTTAATTATTTCATAATCCTTTATTTCCATTGGGGCAATATTAACATTAATTCTTCTTATTGCTCCATTTCCGCTTTTTACTGAATAACATGCCTCTACTGTCTTCGCAATCCAATCCGCCTTGAATTTCGGATGCTCACCATATACAAGAAGCAACCGTTTTTGTCCCTTATCCTCTAAAATTTGCACTTCTTCCTTTATTTCATTCATAGTAAGGGTTCTTCTATGTAAATCCTTATTATCAGCGCGGAATCCACAATAATCACAGATATTTGAGCATTCATTTGTAATATAAAGCGGAGCAAAAACAACCATTCTATTTCCATAAATATCATCTTTGATCCATCTTGCTGTTTCATATATTTTTTCAATACTTTTAGCATCATTTGTCTGTAATAATGTAAATGTTTCTTCAATTGAAAGGCCTTTTTTCTCTTTTCCCTTTGCTAAAACATCATTTACTTCTTCAATTTTCGGTATTCTATTCTCTTCAATCATCCTATCAAGATAATCCTGTTTGATAAAATCCATTTTTCCTGACATTATTTCCTCCATCACTTTTTTATATATGTTGAGGTTACTTTTACATTATCAATTTGACCCAATTGACCAGTCATTGCACCAATACTCTCATTTGTTCCTTCCACAAAAAGAGCAATAGCACATACATTATCCTTTATTTCAGGTAAACCCATTCTTCCTCTTATAATATCAGGAAAATTTGATAAAATTCCATTCACCCTTTTTGATGCGACTTCCCTATCAGTAACAATAATACCAATAACACCTAATCGTTTTTCCATTTTAACTCCTTAACTGACACGGGGATATTTTTTAATGGGGTTATCCAAAACTCAGCAATGCCTTGTTTTTTTTGATAGCAGTTCCCTTAAACTCAGAAAATTCCTCGTCTCAGGATTGTTATTTTTTTCACAATCTATAAATAAATATACTTAAATCTACCCATAAGTCAATAGAAAAAATCTCTTCGTTATATGCCCGCTGAAAGGTCATCCTAATCAACATTGAAAAAGCATCTTTTCTTCTCAACTATGTCATCCTAATCAACATTGAAAAGTTATTCTTTCTTCTCCATTATGTCATTCCTGCGAAGGCAGGAATCCAGTATTATCACTACATTTCCCCTTTTACCATGTCATTCCGCACTTGATGCGGAATCCAGTATTATCACTGCTTCTCTGCTCTTTCCGTGTCATTATCATGTGTCATATAATATCCTTTACGATTAAAATATCAATTGCGAATCCACTTTTGCGGATGTGGCAATCTTCTTACTGCTATTCACTCTTTCTTATATACTTGTCCAGTAAGAAAAGAAGTGTAAGTGGATAAGGAGATGCACGCAAAGACAGACACAAAACAGATTAACAATTACAATGAAAATACTGGATTCCACATCAAGTGTGGAATGACGCGGAAAAAAATTATCATAATAATGACAATTTTTTATTTTAAAAAAACAAGAATACAAGAGGACAAGAGTTCAAGAGGTCAAGAGTAGTGGGGGGGGGGGGAGCGCCCCCCGCAGTGGAGAAAGCTACAAGAAGACACAAAAAAAAACACATGAAAAAAATAATCAAAAACAAACACCCCCCCCAC
>CBDUZN010000136.1:0-5695 GCA_965371715.1 uncultured bacterium
GCCTTTTTTTGTATTATTTTATTCTCGGACAGCCCGCAGGGGCATTGCCCCTACAGGGAATATTCTTCGGATTACTCTTGCTTTGCGTAATTTATTCCTCAGATTATTCGGAATAAACGGACAACATAATGATATGAGAATAATTGAGAATATATTGAAATATCACTACTTTACAAATTCTGAAAAGGGGTTATAGTTTTAGGTGTGAATACAAGAATCGTTCAATTTAGGATAAATTAATTCTTATAAGGAGGAATAATGAAAGACGGGAATAGAAAAAGTATATTTATTGTGTTTGCGGTATTAATATTAATTTTGTTTGTAAATGCGGGGACAAGAACAAATGGAGTAAAACCCATTGATGATTATAATATAGATAATAATACATTAAGAATTGGCAGAGAAAATATACCAATAAATACATATAATAATATTGGAATAACAGAAAAACAGAGTGAAATGATAAAGAATGTAATAAAGAATGATTTTTTGGTTAATAATGATACAGTAGGAGGCGGAACAGATCAATATGATCCCAGTGTATCAATGGATAATGCAGGGAATTTTGTTGTTGTCTGGTATGATTATAGGAATGGTGATGCTGATATAGGAATTCAGGGGACGGTGCTTGAAAAAGTGGAATTTTTAGATTTTTATACAAACTCTTTTATGATAGTTAAAGAAATCCTTTCTGATTTTATTTGATTAATTTACACAAAATAATTTGATTTTTGGGATTAAATGTGTTATAATTAAATATATGAAAAAGTATAATATCAAAATAACGAAAATCAGTGAAAATCTAAGGGAAGGCATGTTTGATCAGATTTATTTCGGGCAGTATGGTAAGTTTCAGGCAGATATACTGGGCGATATTGAGACAGATACGCTGCTTCAAGAAAATTCCCGGAATGGTTTGAAATAAGGACTCCTATCGTTAGGAAAGGTGAAGCGGAAACGGATAAAAATAAAGAATGCCGGGGTGGTGCTTAGAATGGGAGTTAAAAGAGCAGAGGAATGGAAAAAAATACAAGGAGGAAGCAAATGGCAAATTGGACAGATGAGATGATTCAGAATGTATGGGAAAAAGGAAAGGTTGCAACAAACTATGATTCGTCAAAATTTAGAAAAGATGAATGTGGTGCATGGATATGTCGAAACAAATATGGAGATAGAGATTCCATATATGGTTGGGAAATCGATCATATTACTCCAGAATCAGAAGGAGGGAGAGATGAATTATCAAATCTTCGTCCTTTACAATGGAAAAATAATGTCAATAAACAGGCAGGTAGACTAAAATGTCCCGTAACTTCCTCAGAGAAAATAAATGTTGATGTTTGACAAGATAGCAAGTGATTTTGTCAAGAATTTATCTATTGACAAAATACTATCATATGATAGTATTATCAGGATAAAGGATGTTTGAAAAAGCAAAAATTAATAAAAATGAAATAGAAAAATTCTTAAACAATTTCAGAGTTAATATGAAGAATAAACCGTTTAGATTAATCCCGAGAGATAAGAATATAAAATATCTTGAAGAAATGGGTATGACGCGACTCAATGTTAAGAATATTATTAAAAATAACTTGAGATATAATCATTATTACAAAGGTCCAGAAACAGATGAGAAATATCCAAACAATAATGTTTGGATATTTGGATATAGAGAAAATGGGCAAATGATCTATATTAAACTAAGTGATAATTATGATTATGTAGCTAAATGTTTATCTTTTCATCAACCAGAATTTGAAATGAATCTACCCTTAAAAAACGAGGAGGATGTATGAAGGACTATTGCCATGTATGCAATTCAATGGTGGAAGTTGAGGTTAAGAAAATAGAAGAAAAGCATAAAGTAAAAGGAGAGGAATTCAAACAAATGGATATTGTTGTTTTCTGCAAAATATGTGGAGAGAAAATTTTTAGTGAGAAGTACGATGATGACAATATTGAAAGAGCGTATAATCAATATAGAAAAAAACATGGGCTAATGTTACCTAGTGAAATTAAGGAATTGAGGGAAAAATACAGAATTAGTCAAAAAACGATGGCACAAGTCTTAGGCTGGGGTGAAGTGACAATTACAAGATATGAAAATGGAATGATTCAAGATAGGGCCCATAATGTAATATTAGCACTTATCAAAGATGAAACAAATTTCATCAAAACAGTTAGGAATAGTATGTTATCAGATAAACAGAAAGATAATATTATTTCAAAATTGAGTTGTAATAATAATATTGTTGAAGATTTAACTTATGTTAAAGAAAATTTAAATGATTTTAGATTTACCCTTTTATGTAAAATAGAGAAAAATACGAATAATTTTAATATGGAGAATGTTTTTGAAAAACTATCAAGCGGAAACATATCAATTAATAATTCACAAAATTGTGAATTTAATAATGAGCAAAAAGTTAAGGTAATATAATGGATAAAAGCAAAAGTCCAGGTATTAAATTCAATCAGGTAATCCTAAAAAAGAGTATTTTTGAAAGAATGGAAAAAATAGTTGATGAACATACAAGTATGGATGTAAATTTCAATATAAATAACAGAATCAACACAGAGAAAACAAAATTAATTACAGAATTTTCAATAGCTATTGGCAACAGGGATAATACTCCGTTATATATGGAGGTGTCAATGATTGGAATTTTTTCAATAGACAAAAAAAATAGAAACATGGATTTGGAAGCTTTTAGCAAGCAAAATGCACCTGCATTAATCCTACCCTATATTAGAGAATATGTGTCTAATACAACTATGAGAGCAGGATTCAAATCTCCATTTATTTTACCCCCCATAAATATTGTAAGATTGATGAAAGAAAAAGAAAAAGAGAAATAATTATATTATTACTTGCAGATAAAGAAATTTACTTTTCTTTGTTCTCCATTGGGGATTTCAGGGAACGTTAGGTTTTGTCAATACTATTCACGCCACACATAATTTTTCAGAATAAGAGGGCAAACACAATTATATTCGGAGGAAAAAATGAAAAATGGTTTTATTAAGAACTATGACCTCTTGCAAGAAGATTGCAGATTGCAGAAATACATTGCAGAAGTAAGTTGGTACGCTGAGTAGACTAGTTGCTGGTATGCTGTACGCTGTGAACTCCTGGGGAATGTGGTTGAAAATGTTGAAAAAGTAGAAATAATATAATAAAATAAATGTTTTTGTGGACAGGTCAAGCCCTGTCCCTACACAAATCATCAATAACTAATCTTATCAATCAATTCAGTAATAAAGAAGAAGATTAGGTCGGGGTTTGACAATTTGACATTAAAAATCTCCAAAAAAGCATTATATTTCATCAAATTAAAAAAAACACTACATATTGACAAATATCACAATGAGGTATACAATAATGGTACAACAGGAGCTGAAAAAATGTCAAAATGTCAAACCCCGACCTCATATCATATATATTAATATTGCCAAAATTCATAAAAATACTACTTTATAAATTGTGAGAGATGGTTTATAATATGAAGAAATAAAAATGGAGGAACGAAATGAAAGCGAAAATTTTTATGACAGTAGTTATATCATTATTTTTAGTGATACCAGTATTTTCAAATCAGATTGATGGAGATTTATCAATTGATAACTGGGATAAAATAAATACATTAAATAATACAAAAGCAACAGGTGATTCACTTAATTGTACTGTTATAGGTAGAGCATTATTTGGCAAATGCTTTGAGATAGTGGTAAAAGATACTATTGCATATTCTTCTCATTTGAATTCGTTTTTAGTAATAAATATCAAAGATCCATCAAATCCTGTATTGCTCGACTTTTACAATACAGATAGTTATATAACTGGAATTTATATAGCTGATACTTTGGCTTATTTAGCAAATTGGGATCTAGGTATAAAAGTGATTAATGTATCAATTCCTACAAACATAGAAGAAATAGGTTCTTATGATACAGAAGGTAAAGCAAGAAGAATAGATGTTGTTGATACCTTTGCATATATAGCAGATGCAAATGATGGTTTAAGAATAATAAATATATCAGATCCTAGAAATTTATTTGAAGTAGGATATTCTAATATAAGTGTGCCTACGGAAGGTGTATTTGTGATTGATACACTTGCATATATCGCTAATGGTACAAATGGATTGACAATAATTAATATATCATCTCCTACTACACCAACAGAAATCACTTCATATGATATCGGTGGTCATGCAATTAGAGTATGTATTGTAGATACATTAGCGTATGTAGAGGATTATTTTAATGGTGCAGTTAGCATAATCAATGTATCAGATCCAAGAAATTTGTTTGAAGTTGGATATTGCAATGTAAGTGGTTATGCAACAGGTATGTTTATTGCTGATACACTTGCCTATATAACAAATGAGGATTATGGTTTAAGAATAATAAATATATCAGATCCCACAACCCCAACAGAAATAGGATACTATAATACAGATGATCTTGCCAGTAGTGTATATGTAATAGACACATTTGCATATGTGGCAGATGATGAAGATGGACTTAGAATAATCAATATAAGTAATCCTGGAGCACCAGTAGAGACAGGTTATTATGATACAGGTGGCTTTGCATATGGTGTATATGTTATAGACACATTTGCATATGTGGCAGATGATGAAGATGGACTTAGAATAATCAATGTCAGTAATCCTAGTTCACCTGTAGAGACGGGTTATTATGATACAGGTGGTTATGCAAGAGGTGTATATATCATAGACACATTTGCATATGTAGCGGATAATGTTGCGGGACTTAGAATAATCAATATAAGTAATCCTAGCTCACCAGTAGAGACAGGTTATTATGATACAGGTGGCTTTGCATATGGTGTATATGTTATAGACACATTTGCATATGTGGCAGATGATGAAGATGGACTTAGAATAATCAATATAAGTAATCCTGGAGCACCGGTAGAAACGGGTTATTATAATACAGATGGCAATGCATATGGTGTATATGTCTTAGATACATTTGCATATGTAGCGGATGGAGGTGCAGGACTTAGAATAATCAATATATCAAATCCATCTAGTCCAGTAGAAATAGGCTTTTATGATACAGGTGGTTATGCAAGAGGTGTATATGTGATTGACACTATTGTATATGTAGCGGATGGTAATGATGGATTATATATAATCAAATATCCTATGGGTGGAACAGGAATAGAAGAGAATAAACTAATAAATAATGTTTTAGTGAACAATTATTATATTAAATACAATCTCAGTACAATAGATATATATTTTGGACTTAAGGAAAGAGGAGAATTAAATCTTGATATATATGATAAGATGGGAAGGCAATTAAATACAATTAATAATGGTATTGTTGATAGAGGATATACAAAGGTAAGCATAAATAAGAATGATTATCCTACAGGAGAATATTTCATAAAAGGTAGAATGGGAGATACAGAAATTAGTACAAAGATAATGATAATGAAGTAGGGAGAAGGAACTGGTATTTGGTGGGAAGGTTTTGAACAACATATTCTTCGGATTACTCCTGATCAATACATTCCTCAAATTATTCGGAATGTATGTACAAACAAAATTTCAAGGTGCGCTGGTGGAGATCCCTTCGACCACGCTCAGGGCGGGATGGATACCCGATTAAGTCGGGTATGACAGACTCAGAGGAGAAGGCAGACACATTGAATATTTGG
>CBDUZN010000137.1:0-5666 GCA_965371715.1 uncultured bacterium
ATTAATATTTTCAAGTTCATTGAATTTGATATCTTTTGTAGAAATATTAATAATATCATTAAAACCCTTCCCCATAATATTTTGGGCATCAAACATGGCATTTCCGTATAAACTCTTTTTTTTCAGATCATAATAAACCCTTGAATCAATATTAATTTTTCCGCTGAAATCATTAATAAAGTTGCTTAGATTTCCCTTTAAAGATACATCTGCTCTTATCATTGAATCAATAATATTGTACTCACCTTTCAATGAAATACTCATATGCTTATAATCACTTGAAAATGAATACTTAATTGGATTCTTCTTTTTACTTATAGCACCATTTTTTAAAATTAAATTATATGAATCGATTTTTACTTCTATTTCATTAAAATTAGTATTGACCGCAGTATTAAGCATTAAATGTGATAAGATATACATTGAATCAACAATAAAATTTGTATTTATATCAATATCTATATTACCTTTTAATGAAATATCATTATTGAATTCATTAATAATTGAAATATCTGATTTCAATAATTTTAGTTGTGAAGTGATTTTTCTATTAATTAGTGAATCATAATCCACAAAACCATTAATATTATATATTCTGTCATAAGTTGAGATTATTAAATTCAATTTAATATTTTCCAAATCCTTTTTAACTGTAGAACCATCTAAAAATCCAATTCTAATTTCCTCATAAGGAAATTGTATTTTAGCATTACTTAAATCAATATCAATATTATTTATATGTTTAAAATTTTTCTTTAATAAATCTTTCAATATATAATATCCGGATATACTTAATTCACTGTTTCCATTAAATCTAAATTCTGTATCAATCAATTCATTAATTATGCTTATATCATTGCTGTTTACATTAATCTCATAATTAATGGAATCATTTTTAATATTTACATCACCATTAATCTTAATGCCCTTTTCAAATTCTATTTTATTTAATAAAATCGTCCATTTATTCTTGCCCAACACAGCAAATGAAGATGAACATTTTCCCAATTTATTTAGATATTTCATTTCAGGTAAAAAGGATAATTTCCCTGTTATGGATATATCATCTTTCCCGCTTATTCTACATTTACCATTTATTTCACTTACAGTAAGCGTATCATAAATTAACATACAATTTTTTAGAAAAATATTAGATGTTAATAAAATGTTATTATCCACACTTTTCAATGAATCGGATTTTATATTTTTGAGTATAAGAACACCATCATAAACAGTCATATTGTTTATAACAATTTCCTTAAATAAAAATCTGAAAATATTTAAATTAAGATTTACTTTTCGTGAAATAAAATCAAATACATCCGAATCAATATTAACATCATACATAACTGCATTTAATCCGCTTAATGATAGTGAATAATCTATATTATCAAATGATACATGATAATCGGTTTGTGCCGATAATGCTTCAATTCTTTTAGCAATCTTTTCAGCCTTCATTTCATTCTTAATAACTAAATACAAACCAATAAAAATCACTAATATTATGATGATTAAAGAAATTAGAAATGAAAATATTTTTTTCATAGATGTTCAATCTGTTCAGTAGATAATAGTTTCTCTTTCTTTATATACTTTATTGCCTTTTTTACTGCATCCTTATTATAATGTTTTAATTGTGATTCTACATAATCAAAATCAAATTTATTTACAATCAATACAATATAATCAATATAAGCATTTACAAATTTTCTTTTTGATAAAAGATTCTTTGAAAATACTCCGCTTGCATTTGCAATATATTCATCTATACTGCTCATATACTTTGTCCATGCATCTACAAGTAATTCATTATTTTTTTGCAAACTATATAATCTAATAAATATTTTATAAAGCATTATTGCGTGTTCTGTAGATTTAATTTCAGAAGACAATTTTTCTGCTGTTTTCAAACTCTGTTCACAACTTGTAAAATCCTCTGCTAATAGATAAAATCTTCCAAGTGAAATATAATTCCTTAATGCTGAAAGTGAACTTTTTGTTTTCTCTGCAATATCAAAAGATCTTGCTGCAATTTCCGATAATTTTTCAATATTTTCAGTTCTCTGATATAGATCAGCCATAGTAGCAAATACATCACTTAATAAAATTTCATTACCACTTTTTTCAGCAAATTCAATTACTTCATTTCCAAATATTGATGCTTTTTCATAATTACCTGATTCTATTTCAGCTTTGGTAATTGTTAATTTAATATCAATGATTATTCCTGGATTTTTAAGTTTTTCGGCTAATTTTAATGCATTTTCAAGCATACCTATTTCACCTTCAAGATTACCTGATATACCTTTTATTTTTGCTAAAATATTGATTGACATAATCTCAAAATCCGGCATATTCATTTCTTTTGATTTCTTAACATTCTCTTCAAGTATTACTGAAGATTTGTGTAGATATCCAATCATCATCAGGGCACTTGCATAAAGAATATTGATGTAGATTAGCAAATGAGAATGATTGCATTTTTTACATAATTTTACTGTTTCTTCAAATCCTTTTCTTGCACTTTCAAAATTACCCATACTCATTTCAAGTTCAGCTATATTTGCTTTAACTTCTGCAAGTTCTCTTATACTTTCAGATTCTGAATGTATTGATTCAATTTTCTTAAATGCACTAAGAGCTGAGTCAAGATTTCCAGCAGTATAATCTATTACTGCAAGATTATTAAGTGATTTAAGTCGCATCTCATTATCATTTATTTTCTGTGATAATTCAACAATTGCAGAATAAATTTCCTTGGATTCTTCTTTTCTACCAACTGTATCATAAACATAAGCAAGATTCATTTTGGCAACAATAATTCTTGGTTCATCATTATGCTCAGTTAGTATATCTATTGCTTTTTTTAAGAAATTCTCAGCATTTTCACTATCTCCCATAAATGAATATATTCTACCAATATTTATATATTGTGAGGAAATGTCATTCCAATCATTGTTTCTTATACTAATACTTAACGCAGTATTAAAGTGTTTTAATGATTCTTTGTATTTGCCTGCCACGGTTTTCATTATTCCAAGATTATTATTTATTTTAGCAATCAAATCATTATCATTTATACTTTCTGCAATCTCAAGACTCATCTTATAATCATTATCTGCCTGTTCAATATTTCCCATTTTTTCATTGATAAGACCATGGTAATTATAGTATCCGGCTTTTTGGTCATTATATTTCATTGAATTATCTTTATTCTTTTCAAGTTCTTCAAATGCCTTTTTTAATTTACCAATAACTACATTAATCAAAATATCTTTGAATAATACCTTGTTATGAATACGAACATCTTCATTGTTTTTCAGATAATCTATTGCTTTTTGATAATTTATTCCTGCAGATTCATATGCAAAAAGATCTTTATCCAAATCACCATTTTTCTCAAGAAAAACAGGTGCTTTGATTTCATTTTTTGCTGCATTATAATGATATGATGTTTTTCTTAAAAAGCGGGTATTTGTATCAACCAATCCCTCATAATATTGACCAAGAGAATTGTGTACTTCCCTTCTCGTATTTTTCATAAGAGAATTATAAACAGCATCATAAAACATTTCAGAATTGAATGCATAGATATCATTTCCTTTAAAATGTAGATATTCAATGCTTGTAAGTTCCTTTAGGTAATCATCAATCTCCTCATTTTCAAACTTATAAACATTAAGCATATCGGTCTTATTAAATTTCAAACCTATAACGGATGCATATTGTATGAATCTCTTAACGCCTTCATCAAGAATATCCATTTTCTCAAGAAAAACGGATTTCAATGAATCAGGAATTTTATCAATCATATCCTTTCCAATACAAATCATTTTTTTACTTACTTTCAACATATCATTGTTTTTCAGATAATTCGCAAATTCTGTAATATAAGCGGGATTACCACCTGTTTTTTTAAATATAAGTGAACTTAATTCATCTGATATGTTTTCGCTTTCAAAAATATGCTGAAGAATTTTATTTGTAAGGGAATCATTGAATTCTTTTGTTTTAATCAAATCATCAACATCCATTTTGAATTCATTTCTTGAGCTAATAACAAAAACAATCCCTGTATTATCAATAGATTTTTTTATAAATTTATTAATGATATCAATACTCTGTTCATCACAATAATGCATATCTTCTAAGCAAAGTATTACTCTATTTTTTGAGGTATAAATGCCTACTAAGCCTATTAATGATTGAATAACAGCTTGATGAAGCATCTCTTTTTTCAGTGATTCAGAACGAATAAGATTAAATAAATAATAACATCCATTCCTAAATTCCTTTTTAAATGCATTATCAATTTTCCCTTTAATTGTATCTTGTCCACTTGTTGGATTAATTTGCAGAAAAGCAGAGAATGCTTCTTTTAAAGCATTAAATGGAATATTCTTTGCAAATGATTCTCCCTTTATTGATAATACATCAATATTTTTTCTATCAGATATATCATATATATAATCAATGATTTTTGATTTTCCTGTTCCTTCCTTACCAATAATTTTCATTGAAAATGATTTATTTTTGAGAAATCCATTTATTCTTTCATTTATTTGATTAATCTCTTTATCATAACCAATAAGTGGTATATCTTTTCGCAAAGTTCTTTTATCCTTAACAGATAATACCTTATAAATTTGTATTGGCTCTTTCTTCCCTTTAACAGAAACAGGCTCAAGTGTTTCAAATTCAAAAATATCCTTAATATATTTATGTGTTCTATCTGAAATGATCACTTCGGTAGCATTAGCAACGGACTCAAGTCGGGCTGATAAATTCACATTATCACCCATAACCGTATATTCCATTCTTTCATCAGTACCCATATTGAGTGCAACAATCTCTCCGGTATTTACTCCTATGGACATTCTTACTTTAATATATTCACCCTTTGCTAAAATGGGGTCAATTGTTTCAATTGCTTCCTGCATTTCAAGAGCAGCCCTAACCGCTCTTTCCGGATCATCCTTATGAGCTACCGGTGCACCGAAAACAACCATAATAGCATCCCCTACAAATTTATCTACATCTCCTCCATATTTTTCTACAACATATAGCATCTTTTTAAAATATTTATTAATTACCTTAATAACATCTTCCGGGTCAAGTCGTTCTGATAATGCAGTAAATCCGGACACATCCCCAAAAAGAATAGAGACAAATCTTCTTTCCCCCTGAACTCTTACATCATATGGATCTGTATTGATTTTCTCCACTATTCTTTGTGGAAGATACTTCTCATATGCCTTGATTTTTGCTTTTAGAAATTCATTTTCTTTTTTTGTTTTTTTATCCATAATTTTTCCACTGTCAAAGGGGGGACTTGAACCCCCACAGAGAAATTCCCCACTAGAACCTGAATCTAGCGCGTCTACCAATTCCGCCACTCTGACTTGTATTTCATTATATTTATATTCAAATAAAAATCAACGGATATTTACAAACATTGGGGACGGTGGTAGAAAAAGTAGAAAAAGTTAGCATCTATTCCTCAATATTTTACTAATTGATGATTTCTGATATCCAAATAAACGCGCAATCTCTGAATGATTATATCCATATTTTACAAGTTCTTTAATGGTTTGCACCTTAACATCTTTATCTTTCTTATTCCTGTCCCATTTATATGTTAATATTTCTTCTATTTCATATCC
>CBDUZN010000138.1:0-5628 GCA_965371715.1 uncultured bacterium
ATTTTTAACATTGATATTTATATATGGGGATATTGAATATTATTCAGATAATATTGAACAGTATTCAAAAGAGAATGATATTCTTAAAATTATTTCTCATACACCATCATCAACAACAATTATTGAAACACCATTTACTGAACTAACTATTCTCTTTTCAAAGAATATTCTTCCTATTGAGGATGTTAAGGATCTTAATGTGAAGTTTAAAATAGAACCGGAATTGAAAGGTCATTTCAGGGCAAGAGGAACCTCCACAATTGCATTTATTGTTGATGAAGAACTTGATCCCTCACAAAAATATACCTTTACAATATTAAAAGGTATTTTAGCTATTGATTCTTCAATATTAAAGGATGATTATACATTTACAATTAATCCAATTCGTTTAAAGGTGCTTGGACATAATCTCAAATATAATCAATTTCCCAATGATACATCTGTTTTTCTAACATTCAATTATAATCCCGGCTTAAATAATATTAAAGAATTTCTTACAATTACTGACAATAATTCAAGAAAAAAGCTACCATTTACTATTATGGAATATAAAAAGAAGATTAATTATGTTTATTTAAATGAAAATGAAAAAAAACGCGCATTCACAGTAAAGATTGATTTTAAAGATACATTAAATATTGAATGTTCCTATGATTTAAAATTTAAAAATCCTCAATTAATGAATTCAACTTATACATATAGATTTAAAACATTTAACAGATTTAGATATTCAGGAGATATTACTGTTGAAAATATAAATTATAAATCAGAAACAGGATTCAATATATATTTTTCAAATAATGTTAAAGGGATAGAAGGAAAAAAACACATAAAATTTATTGATCCCATAAACAATGAAGAAGTTAAATTTCCTATACATTATGGAATAAATTATTCAAGCAGTTCTTTTCATTTATACAGAGAGTTATTACCTCAGCAAACATACTTTATTGATATTAGTAAAAATTTGAGGGATATATTCGGAAACCGTATAGAGAATCCCGGAAAATATACTGTGAAAACAGGGGATTATTATCCATTTATAAAATTTGATGAATACTATTTATATAATCAAGAAGATATTATACTTAATATTGAAGCAATAAATAAAAATTTTATTGATGTATTTGTTGATTTCATGAGTGTAAATGATTTTATACATTTTTATTCAAATGGTGGATATTTGAATTATTTAGAACCAATTAAAGCATTTGAAAGGAAACGATTTGAATTTCCTGCATTAAAAAATCAAATTCAGAATCTGGATATTGATATTAATAATGTGTATAGAGGCAGTGGGTGGTTATGTAGAGGATTTATTCGTTATTATGATTATTCTTCATCTTATACAGATACTATTGATTTACCATTTCTATTTCAACAATCATCTGCCTCAATGCATTTAATTATGAACACAAAGAATGGATTGTTTTTTGCTTTTGATAGAGATGAATTTAAACAAATCACACCTGGAAAAATCATTCTATTCAATGAAAAAGGAAAACAATTATCAAGATTTTCCCTGAGAAATGGTTTATTTGAAATAAACAAACGAAACATAAAGCTATTTGAAAACGATGCATATAATGCATATTTCATATATGGAATAATGAAAGATGATAATGTTATAATGCCTTATAGGTTTAAAAAACCAACAAGTCATATAGTTAGTTATGTATTTACAGATAGGAATCTTTACACATTAAATGACAGTGTTTTAATAAGCGGTATAATGAGAAATAAAGATGCAAATAGGGTTTCAATGCCTGATTTCAAGGAAATCCATTATGAAATCCATGGACCGGATTATGATATTGTTAAAGACGGAAAAGTATTCCTTGATAAAAATGGCACTTTCTCGCTGAAAATAATGATATCCGATTCCTTTAAAACAGGTTATTATAATTGCTATTTTGATAAAAAGGCCTATGTATCTTTTACTGTTCAGGAATTTAGAGCACCTAAATTTGAAACAACTGTTAATACAAAAAAATCTACTTATCAGAAAAATGAGAAATTTAGTATTAATATTAAAGGTAAATACCTGAGTGGACAAAAAATGTCAAATGATAGTTGTAATATTCTTTTTAATCCTTATATTTCAAATTTCTATTCAGATAAAGCCCGTGGATTTAATTTCTCTATTAATAATGATACATTTTATGATGGTGTACCATATGATACTGTTAATGCCATTCTCAATAAAGATGGGGAGATAAAAGTATTAAGAAAACCCAAACAGAAAAATATAAAAAATCCTCTTTCCTATACAATTACCGGAACAGTAATATCCATTGATAAGGAAGCAATATCTCAGAATACATGTTTAACATATTATCCAAGAGATAAATATGCAGGAATAAAATTATCAAAGTTATCACAGGATTCAATGATTATTGAATGGACTGTAATAAATAGTAAACAGGAATTTGTAAAGAATTGTGCAGTTAAAATCACTCTGCTTTCTTCGGATAATTATGACTTTTATGATGCAGATACACTTATAAATAAAAAGTATATTAGTAAAACCGATATTGATACATTGAAAATAGATTATAATAAATCACTTTATTATAAAGCACTTATTTCTTATGATGCTTGTAATATTGAATCATATTTATATTCATACTATTATGGTTATGAACGGAATATTAATTCACCATATTTTATTACTGATAAAAATATTTATAATATTGGTGAAACCGCATCTATAAGTATTATTCCTCCTGAAATGGAAGGCAGAATGCTTATATTCTGGGGTACTGATTCAATTTACGGATATGAAATCAATGAACTTGAAAAAGATACTTTATTATTGAAAATTCCAGTAATTGATGATTTTATTTCAGGGTTTTATGTTAATACCGTATTACTATCTGAGGATTCTACAAATGATCATACAATGAATTCGCATTTTGTTAATGTAAGTAATAGAACAAAAGAAATTGACTGTACAATATCAACAGATGAGGAGGAATATCAGCCCGGTGATAGTGTTACTATTACTCTGAAAACCGATACTAAGGAGAATGTTCATGCAATTGTTTCTGTTGTTGATGAATCAATCTTAATGCTTACAAATTATTCATGGTATAATCCCATTTCACAGTTTCATTCATCGTATTCAAATACATTTAATTATTTTAACACATATAATTTTATAAGGGATTATTCATATACAAGTAGAAACGCTAAATATGCAATGGATGGAATATCTGGAGCAGCTTATGAAATGGAGGAGATAAATTCTCCAACAAAATCAGCGGTAATGTCCAAAGAGCAAGATAAAAAAATGGTATCATCAATGCCGGGTATAGCAGATATTTCTCAAATTCGCTCTAACTTTAAAAAAACAGTTCTCTATAAAAACAAGATTATTATAAAAAATTCTAAAGGAATTATTAAATTCAAATTACCTGATAATACAACAAAATTCAGAATAAGTGTTATACTGATCAATGATGATAAATTCGGATATAATTCCAAAAATTTCATTGTAAGTAAAAAAGTACTTCTTAATCATACTTTACCATCATTCCTTCGTCCATTTGATAGATTCAAGTTATCATTCAATGTATTAGATGATACAGGTGTAGAAGGTGAGATAATAGGTGGTATATATGAAACTGATATATCAATTAGTTCAGATAAAACAGCAGTACAGATGCCGCTTAACAATAAATCAGAATTCAGATTTGATGCATTATCACCATTTACGGATTCGCTATTTGTTACAATGTATGCAAAGAAGAATGATTATAGTGATTATGTGAAAATTACAATTCCTGTAATTACAAAAAACCTATATGAATATTTTGCTACATTTGCTTCAACAACGGATACTGCCACTGAAATAATTAATATTAATAAACAAATAATTAAGGATGGCAGTGAAGTTTCATATTCATTGAATTCATCACAAATAGCACAAATAAAATTACCACTTAAGTATTTGGAGGATTATCAGTATCTATGCCTTGAACAGAGAATATCCCGTATTTTACCATTTTTAGTAGGAGAAGAAATTATTAATACATATAATTTATCCTCAATTAAAGGTAAAAAATTAAGAAAATATGTTAATAATGTTGTAAGTGAAATTGATGAATATCAGAAACAAAATGGTGGATTCAAATACTATAAGGATAGTTACTATGAAAGTGAGTATTTGAGTATATATGCTATGTATGTACTTTATCATGCAAAAAAGCAGAATTATAAGATTTCTCAGGAAATGATTGATAGAGGAATTCAGTATCTTGAAAGAATCGTATATTCCGAATTTAATAATGTATGGGCATATTCAAAATATGCCAGAAACTCACTTAAATGTAATGCAATATATGTATTGGCATTATTCAATAAAAAGGATTATTCAAATGAATTGAGTAAGGTATTTCAAGATAGAGATTTCCTTTATATGTCCTCAAAAGGGCGGTTACTTGAAACACTTAATATGTATGATAAAAAAATAGAAACGGAAACACTTTATTCTGAACTATTATCATCAATCAGGATTGAAGCCGTATATGCATATTTTGATGATGGCAAAAGTGATTACTGGATGTTTCAGAATGAATTGAAAAATTCAGGTGTAATCCTGAAATCATTATTAGCTGTAAAAAATGATTTTGAATATGCTGATAAGGTGATGAACTTTTTTGCAATGAGGGTCAAGAACGGTATGTGGGTAAACACACATACTACTGCGCTTGTTATAGAAGCATTACATTCATATTTCAAAACATTTGAAAAGGAATATCCGAATTTTGATGCAAAGGTATTACTTAATAATGAACAATTGATAAAAGAACATTTTAAGGGAAGAAATGATAAGATCAAAGATGGTTTTATTAGTGGTTATAAACTCAATGAAGGTAAGAATCTTTTAAAGTTGATTAAAACCGGACAGGGACGATTATTTTATACTGTTCGTTTTAAATATGCAAGAAAGGGTAAAATAAGACCATTATACAATGGTTTTGAGGTAAGCAAAACATTTTATGATTTAAGCGGAAATAAAGTGAGTGAATTTGAACGCGGAGGAATATACAAAGTTCTTGTAAAAATAAAATCTGACAAATCAAGGGTTTTTGTAACAATCAATGATCCTCTTCCTGCGGGATTTGATATTGTAAAAAGGAATTTTGTTACAGAAAAGATTAATTTAACTAATCAGAATTATGATAAAAACAGATGGGGCGGATTCAATCACGAGGAATTTTATAAAGATAGAGCAATTGCAAGTGCAATATATTTATCAAAGGGTAAACATGAATATTCATACTATGTAAGAGCAATTGTATCAGGAACATTTACTATGCCGCCTACTAATGTATTTGAAATGTACACACCGGAGGTATTTGGACACTCTGGCAGTGAATTTATTGAAGTTGAGTGAAAGGCTGTGTTTTACAAAAGAGGAAGAAACATTAAGAACGGAAAGAAAGAGAAGAAAGAAATATAGATAAAGATAATAATAATGTGTAATTTATTCCTCGGATTAGGGTAAGTACAGGGGCAAACATATTCTTCAGATTACTTTCGTAATATATTCCTCGGATTACTCCTGTTTTGCGTAATACATTCCTCAAATTATTCGGAATGTACCTCAAATTATTCGGAATG
>CBDUZN010000139.1:0-5626 GCA_965371715.1 uncultured bacterium
TTAAAGAACCTAAGGTAGAAACAGTTGAAAAACCAAAGGTGGAAACAGTTGAAAAACCAAAGGTAGAAACAGTTGAAAAAGCCAAAGTGGAAACAGTTAAAGAACCTAAGGTAGAAACCGTTGAAAAAGCCAAGGTGGAAACAGTTGAAAAACCAAAGGTAGAAACAATTGAAAAAGCCAAAGTGGAAACAATTAAAGAAACAAAAGAACCAGTTAAAGAAGAAAAAATAACAAAGGATGAAGTGGTTAAAGAAGATGAAAAAACTACTTGATTTTATTGTTAAATCTATAGTTAATAAAACTGAAAATGTTGAGATATTTCAATCCGAAGGTAAGAAAACAACATTGTATGAGATAAGAATTGATAAAGATGACATTGGAAAGATCATTGGTAAAAATGGATCAACACTTGAAGCAATAAATACATTATTATCTGTTGCATCTGTTAAAAATAATAAAAAATCTGTTCTCGAAATTATTGACTAAAATGTTTGAAGTTGGCATTATTGTTAAGCCACATGGTCTTAAAGGTTACTTAAAAGTATTTATTACTACTACTGAAAAAGACCGCTTCATAATTGATGATACTCAGTATTTTATTATGAATAGAGTACATAAGATTGAAAATATTAAGCATCTTGGGAAAAACATAATTATAAAGTTCTTTGATATAGATGATATTGAAACAGCCGATAAGTACAGAAATGAAAAAATATTTATCAATAAGGATGATTTAATCCCTCTTCTTGATAATGAGTATTATTTACATGATATATATAATTGTAAGGTATATGATATTGATAACAATTATATGGGTATTGTAACAGATATTTTTTTCAGCAAAAACTTTATTCTTGATATTAGTAGAGAAGATGGTTCAACATGTACAATTCTTTTTAAAAAAGAATTCCTTTCAAATGTGAGTATTAATGAAAAGAAAATTACATTGAAATTCAAAAGGGATTTTTATGAATATTAATATTATCACACTTTTCCCTGAATTAATTCAACCATATATTGAAAACGGACTTATAAGACAGGCAATTGGAAAGGGTTTATTAAATATTAATATTATTGACCTAAGACCATTTGGCATAGGAAAGCATCATTTGGTTGATGATTATCCTTATGGTGGCGGAAGTGGTATGATTTTAATGCCTGAGCCACTAAAAGCAGCACTCAGCAGCATTGAAAATCCGGGATTAAGAGTACTTATGTCACCTTCAGGGCAATTATTGAATCAGGAAATTATTGAAACCAAATTATTAGAAAATACCAATTGTACAATTATTGCAGGCAGATATAAATCGATTGATCAGAGATTTATTGATTCATATATAGATATTGAATTATCTATTGGCGACTATATACTTCAGGGAGGTGAAATCCCTGCATTAATCATCCTTGAATCAGTATCTCGTCTTGTAAATGGCGTTATGAATAATATTGAATCAGCAAAAACGGATTCTTTCAGCAGTGGCTTATTAGATGCACCTCAATATACAAGACCTGAAATCTTTGAAAAGGCAGGAATTCCTGAAGTGTTATTATCAGGTCATCATGAAAATGTTGATAAATGGCGGCTTGAACAAGCACTTAGAAAAACAATGACTAAAAGACCTGACTTAATTAGAAATAAGGACTTGACAAATAAGGAAAAGAAAATTATAAATACAATAGAGATGGAGGATACAAATGGCTAAATTGAATACAGACAAAATTCAAAAAGAATTTGAAAAGAAATATCTTAGAGAAAAACCTTTTGATTTTGTAGTTGGAGATACAATTGATATTTCCTATAAAATTACTGAAGGAGAAAAATCCCGAATTCAGAAATTCAGAGGTATTGTGATAGCAATGAAAGGTGGAGGAGCAAAACAAACATTTATGGTAAGAAAAATGTCACAGGGAATTGGCGTAGAAAGAATTTTCCCTGTTAATTCTCCTAATATTACTGATGTTAAAGTAATAAAACATGCTAAAGTCAGAAGAAGTAAAATTTATTATATGAGAGATAGAACAGGTAAGGCAGCAAGTAAGGTAAAATAATGAGACAATTCGAAGAAAAGTACTGGAAACACAATATCTACTTCATTGCTGGTATAGATGAAGTTGGTAGAGGTCCATTAGCTGGTCCGGTAGTTGCTGCTGCAGTAATTTTCTCCGATGATATTAATATTAAAGACATTAATGATTCCAAAAAACTTAGTCCTGAAATGCGAGAAGACCTATATAGTGAAATTCTCAGTAAAGCATTGGCAGTAGGGATTGGAATTGTTGATAATAGTGTAATTGATAAAATCAATATTCTTCAATCAACATATACGGCAATGCTTAGAGCTTTAGGAAAATTAGAGATCATGCCTGAAGTAGTATTAACGGATGGTTATCCTATTCCTAATCTTCCATTAAAACAGGAAGGCATTATAAAAGGTGATTCAAAATCCATATCAATTGCAGCTGCATCAATTATAGCAAAGGTTTATAGGGATAGAATAATGGAATTTTATGGAATGGAATATCCTGATTATGATTTTTCCAGTAATAAGGGATATGCAACAAAAAATCATATTGAAATTGTTACAAGAATTGGCACATGTGAAATTCATAGAAAAACATTTAGCCCAATAAAAGAATTACTTTCCAGATTTATAAAGAAAAGATGAAATCCCGCAAAGAAAAGGGAAACATCGGTGAAGAACAGGCCTCTCTTTATATCAAAAAGAGAGGTTTTTCAATAATAGACAAAAATTTTACATCCTATTTTGGTGAGATTGATATTATTGCTTTAAAAAATAATATGCTTGTGTTTTTTGAGGTAAGGACAAAACATTCAGGCAAAAAAGGTAATCCCTCAGAATCAATTACTATATATAAACAACGAAAAATATTTAAAACAGCGCAATTTTATATTAAAATTCACCCTGAACTTAGTATGAATAAAATCCGTTTTGATTTTATAGGTATTAAATACTCTGATAATAATACTGAATTTAATCATATTGAAAATATCATTAGTGAAGACGAATTGTATTAAGCAAGAAGAAGTATCTGGTTTCTTGCACTCTAGTTTCTGTAAAAAACAGAGTAAGAAAAGAATAAATTTTGGATCCTTAAAAAAACATATCTCCTTGCATCACAGTAAACAATAAACATTGTATTGAGAATAGAAAGAAAATTAATTATTCATATATTCTTATTGTTTCTCCATTATCTTTTTCTTTTTCTTTACTAGCGTACCAGAAACAAGCGTACTAGATACTTCTTTTCACCCTTCTCCTAAATCTGTATCAATTATCCCCACTTTTAATGCATCGATCTGTTATTAACAGTAGTATCATACAATATATTATTCTTTTCTTTTAATAAATTAGAGTTTTTGAGTTGTTCTGTTGCTATATACCCCACAAAAAAACCCGGATGGAAGCGAGGCCATCCGGTTAGGGAGGGAATATGAGATTGGTTTCAATTAAAGTATAACTGAAAACGCATTTTTGTCAAGAATAAATCCATTTTTTTTTAGTACCAATTTTGTCCAACTATTCAATAATCAGATTGTCAATTATTATTTTATTATTATGCTCAATAACACTTTTGTATACAGCATAGTTCCCATCTACATTTATATGAGTATTAAATGGTTTATATGGGTTAATCCCCTGTCTATTCATTTGCCTAATATATGGATAGGCATCAATTGTATTACTATTTAAGGATTTCAATAATTTTAATACCCTGTTATGAGTAAGCATAAAATCAATATCAATTCCTGTTTTCTTATTTATTTCATTCTGTAATTCCATGTTTATTGTATATTCATCCGGTATTAATATATATACAAGTTCAATATTAATTTCTCTTGCATATTCATTCATTTCATTAATAGTTCTTACAAATCTAACCCATAATTCCTCATCTGGGAACTTATTAAATAATGCGCGCCTGCATTCAACATCAATAAATTGAGTTTCCGTAAAATCACTCTCACCTTTAGCAAATTCTTTATATCTTATTGAATAAACAATATTACTTATAAGATTATATATTCTACTTTTCTTATACGACCAGTTATTTTCTTCAAATCTCCATTCTGATATATCATTTCCAGTAAAAATAACAATAAAGCATTTTTCATAATTGCCTTTATGTACATATTTCACCATTTGCCTGTAATAATCCAATGGAGAAAATCCCGGTTGGGATAGATTTACTGTTTGCACTCCCAAAGAATCCTCAATCATTTTTATGAAATTAAATCTATAATCAACAATTCCTATACCAAAAGAATCTCCAATAAAACACCATGTTGATTTTTTTGATTTTTCATTTGGAGGGGTACCAATATATCCATACTTATTTACTATTACATTATTCATTCTTTGACCAGGCATAATTCTCACAATTTCATTTTTCCGTTTCAAAATATCAATGCCTGTAAATAGAAAGATGCAATGCAAAACTATTTCAAATAGTATAATAAATATAATTAGGTTCATTATTATTGTTTTAACGATTTTCGGGATTTTTAACCTTAATGGTAATAACAAAATCAATGAAATTAGCAACATATAGAATCTACCTGTAATTAGAATCATTAATTCCGGATAAGTATATGTTTTAAAGAAAATACTTACAGTAACAATGCCAAGTAGTAATGATACAACAATTATTTTTAAGTGTATTTTTTTAATAAAGATGATTAGAAGTACAGATAATGCAGTAAAAACAATAAATGTAATAATATAACCTTTTAGCAAATAATAATTATTGGTAAAATTGATCCATGCATATGCAATTGTGAAACTTACCCACAATAAATAGAAAAATTGAATTAATTTTTTCATTATCTATTTACCGTATTTTTCCCTGAAACTTTCATCCGTATAGGTAAGATATATTATGCCTTCCACAATACCGATTATTGCGGGAATACCTGTCCAGCAAAATAAAAGATAAACAATTCCTAATCCGATTTGTCCTAAATAGAATTTATGAATTCCTAAATCACCTAAAAGAATTGCAAGTATTGCTGCTACAATTCTTCCTGATATTGCTCCTGAGCCACTACTTATTCCCGGTTGCCTTACTCCGCATTTTGGGCAAATTTCTGCTTTAACATCAATCTGCTCCCCACAGTTTGTACAAAACTTTTTTCCATCTGTCATTTTTGTCTCCTGATTATTTATTACTAATAGAATAGTACCTAATCTAAAAAAAGTCAAATAATTTTTATTTATAAAACTATATTTTCTTATTTTCAATAATTCTTATTGCTTCATCCAGTCCATTTTCACTTTTTAAATCCTCTGCAATTTTTAATGCATTATCACCTATCTCTTTATTGTCTGATATATCATTAATCATATTTGTTAGTATATCATATAAACTCATATCAACAAATAGGAATAATAGTGTTTAGTATATTTATAACTATGATAAATATGCTTCTTATGGGCAAACCTATATATATGATATAAGGTCGGGGGTTGACATTTTGACATTTTTCTCAGTGCATGATGTGTCATTATTGTACACAATAGTATGATATTTGTCAATAGGTAGGTTGTTTTATGTTATTTAAACTTTAAAAGTGAACTCTTTTTTAATAATTTAAATTATAAAAGTG
>CBDUZN010000140.1:0-5626 GCA_965371715.1 uncultured bacterium
CCACGCTTTTTTATTTCTTCAATAAAAAAATCAATTTCTGTATGATAATTATTCATCCATTTGTTCACATCAGTAATTTTATATTCGAGACCAGATCGTTGTATTGGATTTAAATTAAGATATGTTACTATAGAAATTTCAATTGAATTATCGAAACTTATTAGAGCCAATCTTCTGTCATAATCAGAATTACTTAGGTAATGTACCTCAGCATGGAAAATTAGTTCAAAAGGTCGTTTAACCCAAGGTTTCAGATCCATATTCATTGTATACTAACCTTGATAATTTTCATGCTTTAACTCTCACTTCCCCTCTCATTAATTTAGGTAGCAATATATTACGGAGTTTCTCTAATGTATGGATTTGAGTTTGATTTTTATCTATTTTATTAAAAAAAATTTTCACTTCTTTTTCAAAGTTATGTAATCGTTCTTTTCCCGGTAAAAGAACTCCAATTGTTTTAATATCAGATTGTCTTAAAAGTGGTTGTGTACTGCCCACATTGTATTTTTTAATCTTTATTTCTTTTAGTAAAAAATACACAAAATAAAATAAGTTTTCTTTTGGTTTTATTATTAATGTATTATCAGATAACCAAACTTTTTCTGCTGATATGAAAATTTTTCCAAGAGTTCCTACTCGTCCCGTATAAACTAACTTCTCATCAAATAAATATTTATCTGTTCGTCCAATTTCACCATTAGCTCCAAGTACAGGATATAGTCCATTTTTCAAATATTGTTTTTTGCTCAATCCTTTTCCACTAGAAATATCAATAATCTCTCCCAGTTTTTTTGTATCCCAATCCTTCTTCGCTTCCTCCACAAACCACTGTCTAAAAAGCGTTTCTGCCATAGTTTCCAGTGTCTTGTTCTGATGGTGCAGAAAGTCGATTTTATCATCCAAACTGGAAAGAATGGAAGCAATAGCTTTTTGTTCAGGCAATGATGGAAGAAAAATTTTATAATTTCTAATTGTCGTTGGTGAAGTATGACTAATTGATGTTCCTGTGGCTGCACCAACAATAAATCCATGATAATCTTTTGTTCGTAAAAGCCAATAAATAAAATCTTTATCTGTTTTATCATTTAGAAATTCAATTAACCCTATCCGTTGATTGTGTAAATATTTTTCTTTACTATTGCTTTTGGGAACTTTTGCAGAATATCCTAAAGTATCACCATCTTTGCTTAAGTCTGTCATAGTTACAATGATATCGTTTTCCTGTAAAATATAACTTTCTGGGTAATCTCCATTAAAATATTTGAACTTAGATTTTTTGAAACCACCTCCAATATGAAAATTTCCTGGTGTAACTAAAATATCTTTTGTTGGTTCTTTAATAATATTTTTGCCCTTAAATGCGTATCCATGTTTGATATTGATAACATCCCCAAGTTTACATTTCTTCCACTCACTCATTTAAGTTTAACCTTTTTCAGATTTTTCAATATTAGCGCATTAAGTTTTTTTTCTTCTTTGAGCTGTTCTTCAAATTCGGCTTTAAGATTGGTAAATCTTTCTTTAAAGTTAAAATCATCTTCTTCATCTGGGAGCCCTACATATCTACCTGGTGTTAATACATAATCAAGTTCTCTCACTTGTTCAATGGTCGCAGATTTAGAAAATCCCTTTATATCCTTATATTTTCCTTTTGGATTTCGCCAATTATGATATGTAGCAGTTATTTTCTCAATATCCTCAACTGAAAATTCTCTGGTTCTCCTATTAATCAAATGTCCCATATTCCGAGTATCAATAAAAAGAATTTCTTTAGAACGCTTACGATATTTTCCATTAGATTTATTCCTGCTTAAAAACCATAAACTTGCTGGGATTGGTGTATTTACAAATAGTTTTGCAGGCAAATTTACTATGCAATCTACCAAACAAGCTTCAATAATATTTTTTCGTATTTCATATTCTCCATTTGTTTTGGTGGTTAATGCTCCTTTAGACAAAACAAAACCTGCTTGTCCATTTGGATTAAGATGATATAGAAAGTGTTGTATCCATCCATAATTTGCATTGCCTGTTGGAGGTACTCCATATTTCCATCTTCCGTCTTTTCTGAGCAAATCACCACTCCAATCGCTATCATTGAATGGAGGATTAGCAATAACATAATCCGCCTTTAAATCCTTGTGTTCATTTCTCAAAAATGAACCCTCATTGTTCCATTTAACCTGTGAACTATCAATTCCCCTAATAGCAAGATTCATCTTGCAAAGTTTCCATGTTGTTTGATTGCTCTCTTGTCCATAAATGGAAATATCATTTATTCTTCCTTGATGCTCTTTTACAAATTTTTCTGATTGAACAAACATACCACCTGAACCACAGCATGGATCTAAAACTCGTCCTTTGTATGGCTCTAACATTCCAATAAGTAATTCAACAACGCTTCGTGGAGTATAAAATTGTCCACCTTTTTTACCTTCAGCTAAAGCAAATTCGCCAAGAAAGTATTCATATATTCTTCCAAGTAAGTCCTTTGATTCTCTTGTTCCTTCACCTATTGTAATATCTGCTATTAGATCAATCAATGCACCAAGAGATTTTGGATCTAAATTAGGTTTAGCATAAACCTTTGAAAGAATTCCTTTTAATGAAGAATTCTCTTTTTCAATCAAATCCATTGCATCATCAATATCTTTTCCAATTGTTGGTAATTTTGACCGTGAATGTAAATATGAATATCTCGCATTCTTTGGTACCCAAAATACATTCTCTGCTCTATACTCATCTGAATCCTCAGGATCAGCACTCTTGTCTTTTATAAGTTTACTATGTAAATCCTCAAATGAGTCAGATATATATTTTAGAAATATCAATCCAAGTACAATATGCTTATATTCAGCTGCATCAATATTCTTTCTTAATTTATCTGCTGCCTTAAATAAAGATACATTGAAATTGTTATTTCCGTTTTTTTTCTTTTTTTCGCCCGACATCTCTCCTCCGAATTTTTTTCAATTTTTCTTGAAATAATTATTCATAGTCAATTATAACATTATAACATTATTAATCTTCAATTCAAGGATAATATTAGAAAAGAATAAAGGGGTCGGAGGTTGGAAATTCAGAATTTCTTTTAAGTGTATGGTATTGTTTAGGTTGGAGAGCAATAAGTTATATCAAAAAATAAGAAAGACTATCAGAAGATTCGCAATAGAGAATTATTCTTCAAGGTCGCATTTTGCGACCTTGAAGAATTTATTAAATTGGAGGTAACATTTTGTGACCTCCAAAGTTTGTTCTTCACTTGATGTGCCAATTTTGTACTTCAAGATATTCCCTTTATTTGTGATCAAAATTTATGATAACCTTAATCCTCTCTAATTCGGGGGAATTAAAACCCTGATTATAGATTTCTTCCCAGATGCATCTTCCCTTTTTCAGTTAGCCGATACTTCTGGGTTGGACTATTTGGAGAATCAGGTTGAGTCATTTCAATAAAACCTTTCTCTAATGCAGGTTGTAAATATGTGTAAAGAAATGTTGGTCTATGATTTATATTCAGTAGCACCATTAAATCACGCGTTCCTAATTCTTCACTTAAAATAATTTGTAGTAATTTATTTACTTGTTCGGTTACTTGTTCGGTTACTTGTTCGGTTACTTGCTGGGAATCTGTATTTTCTGATTGTGATTGTTTATCTTGATTATTAAAAAGAGTTACCATCATACCACCGCTATTCTCTTCAAATTCAGGTTCAGGTAGTCCCTCCTCTCTACAAGCATCAATTATCTTTTTTATCCCTCTGCCCCAGGCATCAATGTAGCCTCCTCTAAAACACACATCCGCGATAATAAGATTTCTGGGCTTTGATGAATGCTTTTTCTTTAAAAGTTCAATAGTTAATTCTTCAGGTAATCCACCATCATTCCAAAAAGAAATCCTGTCATCATATACTTCTATTTGAATATGTGCTCCCATATAATTACGATGAACCAATGCATTAAGTAATACTTCTCGTAATGCCGCAAGAGGATACTGCCACTTCTCTACACGATGAATGCCATCAAAAGAAACCGGTCTAATGAGAAATTTATGATCAAGCTGATCTAAAACCTCTTGCAAACAATAAATTATATTTCCTTCAACTGATTCCTCAAATCTTAAATCAACTTTAGATTGCCCAAAACGCCCAATACGAACTATCATAGATGGATAAAAATTTCCAGGATCTTTCCCAAACAAAATCAATGCCGCTCTTTTGAGTTTTTCTTTATCCATAAGTCGTAACTTATTCAATAATTCTTTTAAAGATAAATTCTCATTTGCTGGAAAACGACCTGCTTTTTTCGCTGATTTTAAGAATTGCTGAATGCTTTTTTTATTAATGTCCACCAAACTTGCCCGTGGTTCAATTACTTCATCCCATGTTTTTCCCAATTTCTTAAGTAAAAATTCATTAAGAGCATTTCCTGTTAGTTCTTTGTTCGTAGATCCACTGCGATAATAGTATCTTCCCCGATAAGAAATTGACACCGAATATGGTTGTACAACAATTTCAATATAGTGAAGAGTATCCTCTTTCAGTAAATTCACTTCTGCCATAACTCCAAGTATATCTTTAATTTTATTTGGAAGATCCACCATAAGCTTTTTATAATCCCTAATACCTATAATCTTACCATTATCGTCTTTTCCAATGTGAATAATTCCGCCACAAGCATTAGCAAATCCACACACCCATTTTAGATGATCATCATGCCAATTTTCCTTATATTCTATATCTTGTTTCTCTGTCATATTACTAATACCCTATATAAATATTTTACATTTTTCATTCTTTTTTAGATTACTTTTTGTTTTTGATCCATTCTTTTAATCCTTTTTATTATTATAATAATTATTATCTCTTTTGTCCAGATTAATAGGCTAATATCAAAACAACTGAATTTGGATTGAATGGATTATGTCTTTTCATAGTTAACCTCGTTTTTTTATATATTGACTATATATTAGGGCATTTTTTCATATATTGTTCATAGATATGCTCAATTTTTCATACATTTGCTATAAAAGATCTTTATTTTAACTTCTATTACTTTTCTTTAATACAATCTAATGCTATTATAATAATACATATACTTCTTAAAAAATCAATGTTAAATCTTTGATAAAAACAAATTCTACGAAAAACGCAAACTTTGTCATTTCTCCTCCGGATTTTTTCTATTTCTTAATATCTTAACCGTATCCAGAAAATTTTTCAAGATAAAAGAATTAACACCCAGTAAAGAAAAATTGATTATCCTCATTTGTTATAAAAGAGTGTTCGGACATCTATCCTCCGGATTTTTCAATTTTTCTTGAAATAATTATTTGGCAATTCTCAATATCAGGTTCAGGATTATTGCTATTAGGTTGGTAAGTATATACATCTTTGGAAATATCAATATAAAATTTTATTTTGAATAAACAACTCCTCCTATACAATAATTATTCATAGTCAATTATAACATTATAACATTATTAAATTTCAATTCAAGGATAATTTTAGAAAAGAATAAATCCTTCGACTCGAAAAGATAAGAAGGCACATCACGATGTGCCCCTACGGATTTACAAGGGGTCGGAGGTTGTAATTTTGTAATTCCTTGTAAATGTATGGTA
>CBDUZN010000141.1:0-5605 GCA_965371715.1 uncultured bacterium
CACAATTAGTAATGTATTTTGAATTCATCCATTCAAGTTTCTTTGTATCAAAAACACCACCCTTTTTCGTTACCCTTTCAAGTGAGAATAATTTGATCATTTCATCCATTTTGAAATATTCCAAATCATTACCGGGATTCCATCCAATTAGAGCAATGAAATTTATAAATGCTTCAGGTAACAATCCTTTATCTTTGAATGCTAAAACCGACACAGTCCCACTTCTTTTGGAAAGTTTTTTCTTGTTCTCATCAAGGATCAGCGGCATATGCCCGAATTTTGGCGGCTCTTTGTTCAATAATTTATAAATATGAATCTGCTTAAATGTATTGGATATATGATCATCACCTCTTATTACATGCGTGATTTTCATTCGTGAATCATCAATAACAACAGCAAAATTATATATTGGTGATAGATCACTTCTAAAAAGAATAAAATCCTCAATTTCAGAATTTTCTCTCTCTATATTGCCATGAACCAAATCATTAAATGATGTTTTACCTTCAGGTATTTCAATTCTATAAACAAATGAATCATCATTTTCTATTTTTGCTTTTATCTCTTCTTCCGATAATGCCAGACATTTCCTATCATATTTCCATGCAATCTTATTCCTGATTGCCTGTTCCCTTCTTTCAGCTAACTCATCTTTTGTGCAGAAACATTTATATACCTTTCCTGTTTTTTCAAGTTCCGGAATAAATTCTCTATAATGTGAGAAATAATCAGATTGACAGAAAGGTCCCTCATCCCATTTTATACCCAGCCAATTAAGTCCTTCCTTAATAATCTCTGTCATTTCATCACTACTGCGCGCTTTGTCTGTGTCTTCAATTCTTAATATAAATACTCCATTATGCTTTTTGGCAAATAGATAATTATATAGAGCTGTCCTGGCAGTCCCCACATGAAGATATCCTGTTGGACTTGGTGCAATTCTTACTCTTACATTTTCCATAAATGCTCCTTATGATTGTGTTATTACAATAAAAAATCATATCAATACTAAAATCAAATGTTATACTATCAGATATAAACAGAAAAGATGGATTCCTGCCTTCGCAGGAATGACAGCGTGGAAAAAGCATGAGATTATTAATATGATGTTTTTTTTAATAATATGCTCCTTATGATTGTATAAATAATAAACAATATACTAATTAATAAGAAAAGTTTTGGTAATAAATTATCAAAACGGGTATAAAAAGTTAAATCATTATAAAGTGTAATTTCATATTCTAATGTTCCCTGATCAAATAATGCTTTTTCTTCAACAATTCTGCCACATGGGTCTATTACTGCAGATATTCCAGGATTTGATGCTCTTATTAAATATCTTCTATTTTCAACAGACCTTAATAATCCTAAATAAAAATGTTGATATGGACCCAGAGATCTGAAAAACCATGAGTCCTCTGAAACATTGATAATAAACTCAGCACCCTCTCTTACAAATCGCGATACAAGAGGAGCAAAGGCAGATTCAAAACATATATAGGCAGCAAATGTTTTTTCATTATATTCAAATTTCTTAAACTCATTTCCCGGTGTTAAATCACCCTGACCAAAAGGAATATTTCTTAAAAAGCGAAACTTATCATCATAGGGTAATCGTTCTGCAAACCCCAATGGTCTTATTTTATCATAATACTCCATTGAACCCGGTTTTATAAAATATACTGAATTGTAATAATCAAATTCTCTTCTATCCTTACCATACTTTATTCTTAGAGAACCCATTAAAATGCCTTTATTAGTACTTTCCGCAAAGCTCTTTAAATATCTGGAAAAATGATTATTCCTCTGTAAATATACCGGTGCTGCTGTTTCAGGAAAAATAATAATTTCACAATCAGAATTTCTAAGTTCTTCTAAATATTTTGTTAATACCCTAATTCTCTGTTCAGTACCCTTAGAAAAATACCCTTTTATTGATGCAGGAATATTTGGCTGCACTAAAGCAATTTTCATTTTCTCCCCATTCCTTGTTTCACTCAATCTATAATTACCATAAGATATAACAAGTACAGAAATGATTAATAGAATAATCAGATTAATGATAACACCATTTTTAGAACAAGTGAAAATACGAAATACTAATACACTGCAGAAAATAACAAATGCAGTAACAAGATACATACCGCCAATATCTGCTATTTGAATAACAGGTAAAAAACTCAACATTGTCTGAGAAGGAGATAACCATTGAAAGGCAGTATTGTTTTCTATTGAAGCAAGAAATTCAATGCCTGCAAAAAGTATTGGTAATAGATATATCTGTTTGGATTTGGGATTTATAAATATAATTGGAATAATCCATATAAATGATAAACCTGCTGATAGAACAATAAGTCCTAATGCAATAAGTATTCTCTGATAACCGGGAAATCCCACATTAATAAGTGAAATCCAATGCATGCTAATACACCAGAATATGGCAAATGAAATAAATGAATAAAGAAACCGTTTCTTAAATGATAAATCCTTAATGAGAAATATATAAGCTGCATAAGCGGGAATAAATAAAAACCACAAATTAATAGGTTGAAATGAAAAAAACATCAAGATGGGGATTACAAAAAAAAGAAGGAATTTTTTAATCATTTTTTATTACATTCCTGCTTTTTATAGAATATTTTCTATTAATGAGATTCTTAAAAACCTCAAAATATAGTTTATGTTCTTCAATGATTATTCGTTCCTGTACTTCATCTCTGGAATTACATTTTGATATATCAACTGCCTTTTGCTCAATAATAGGACCTGTATCCACATCATTATCAACAAAATGCACTGTGCATCCTGAAATCTTTGCTCCATAATCAAATGCCTGTTTCTGAGCATCCTTTCCCTGAAATGCCGGTAATAATGAAGGATGAATATTAATTATTCTAAATATATATTGTTCAATAATATCTTTATTAAGAATTCTCATATAGCCAGCAAGTAGAATATAATCTGTGTTATTTTCAATCAAAACATTCATTAGATTTTTATCATCATTTTCAGACATTCTCCAGCCCGGCTTCATATCAGGTAGTATAAATACAGGTATATTCATATCTTTTGCTTTATTTATACCAATTGCCTTGGGATTATCCGTAATAATAATAAAATCAACGGGCAATTCTTCTGTTTTACTTTTCTTTATTAGGGATTGCATATTTGTCCCACTTCCAGATATTAAGATAGCTATGTGTTTCATAGGAATAGTTTTAGCATAGTAAAGCAGTATAGTCAATATGAGCATATACCAAGAGGCAGTATCTTGTTTCCTGTATGCTTAGGAAGTGAGTAATTGCTTGTTTCTTATACACTAATAGAAAAAAGAGAAATGTGAAAATTAATTTCTAAAATGAACAATTATAATAAATCAAAAAAGAAACTAATACCAATACCAATTTGCTTATTGTTCCATCCTGTTCTTTCAATATAAGTCATAAATGATCCAGGCTCATTAGAATAAATGTCATATTCCTGTACTGCTTTATAATAGAGAAATGGCATTACATTATATCTTTTATCTTTGGAATTTTTTGATATTTTTATTAAAAATTCATTTCTGTATAAATCAGAGCCTCCAGGAATTGCTAACACCACATATTTTTTCAATCCAAAAGTAAGAGCAAAATCATCTCTGATGAAACTAATTGATGTATGACCTTGAGCACCAAGACCAATACCAAGTCCAATGTCAAAAGTGATTGAATGGATTAAATCATTATTGTCATTACTGAAGTCAAATTGCTTTCTTCCACTAACAGATAACAGATACGGTATAATTAATAGCGAATGTATATCAAATCCTATATCAAAATTATGGGGTAATCCATATCTAAGGAAAAAAGCACTATATCCTGGTGGAGCAATAATATAATCCCCTTCCCAACCATATTCAGTTTCTTCATGAATCCCTATTCCTAAATACATTTTCCCTGGTTTTGCAACTTTTGCTGGATAATACTGCATTGTTAAACAACCATTAATAATCATAGTAAATAAAATTATTAATATAATAGGTATTCTTGATTTTTTCAGATTATATTTTTTCATAATCTTCTTCTCTCTATAATTCAATAATTATTTTTTATTACTTTTTTTGTGGATTATTATTAATTGATTTGCGTTTCTATTTCACGCTAATCATAATAGTTGAAATGGCATTATCCTGCATTACCTTAATCTCACATTTCCCTTTCCCCATTGCTTTCACTTTAACCCAATCACCTTTCAAATCTTTTACAAGAAGAACTTTATTATTGTCTATTATCCAATTGGGAGTAATATTTTGAGGATTTTTAATACGCACATTACTCTTGTCATATAAAACTGCTTTAAGCATTATTGTTTTGCCAATTTCCATTGTACTTGGTCCATCAATGATAATTGTATAACATTCACGCATTTTAACTTTCTGATTCAGATTACCGAATTTATTACCGCATGATGAAAAAATCAAAATTATAATTAATAGAAAAACAAATTTCCTCATCTAAACACCCACCTTCTTTTTTATTATTATAACAAGAAAAGCAAGTATTGTCAAGTTAATAATATCATTTGTTGTTTTTCAACAGAACTTCAGCTAAATGTCCTACAAATGGAATTTTATACCTTTCTCCCTTATATGCCATTATCATCAGGAATATCCATAAAACAAATGTTATTAATGGAAGTATGATATCACCAATAATTGTACCAATAATAGGAATAGCCTGAAATATGAAAGTAAGAATAGATAATGGAAGAAAAACCAGAATTGATTGCATTGCATGGAATCTCACTATTTGGCTTTTCTTTTCAAATATCAAAAACACTATTCCCGAAATCCATACAACAGCATAACATAGTAATGCTTCAATATTTTCATTGATATTAAGTGTTGTCTTTTCTTCTTTCATTATTGCTCCTTATTAAAATTTTTTTATAAAGTAATGCCTGTGCTATAAGCGTAAAAGGCAAAGTAATTGTTACACCAATGTAAAATGCCATTGCACCAAGATAATTTATAAAATACAGTACAATGCAAATTACAAAAATCTGCCATAAATTATTTTTCACAAGTTTATACGATATTTTCAATGAATCAATAGGCATTGTTCCCTTTTCAATCATTATAAATGGATAAAACATAAATAATACAGAGAACATAATGCCGGGTACAATAAGTAAAAATATTCCTACAATCACCCCAATATAATAGATCAGGGATGTAATGATAAAATTGAAAATATAACCTCCTGTTATAAACAATGTAGAAAAATCAAATTTATTATTATTAACAATATGTAATGCAATTTTAAACATTCCTAATTGTATAACTGTATTTATGAAGAAAATCAATGCACTTACTCCAATATACCCTGAAGTTCCTATACTCATATCTATAAGCATAATTTCCGTAAACATCACAATCATCAGAAAAATTATGAGACCTATTATGAATTTATAATTCTTTTTATATAATCCAAATAATTGCTTTACAAATTCTTTGTAATTTATCATTTCTTAAATACCTGCTTTTTATATAAATGTAAAAAAATTATCTAAGTATTTTTTCTTTTATATCATAAGATATTTTTTTAAAAAATCAATGCATAAA
>CBDUZN010000142.1:0-5557 GCA_965371715.1 uncultured bacterium
TAAATAGACAATTAGTAATGTTCATTGGTTTATTCCTAATATTAGTTAAAATAATGCTTTTCAATTTTGTCTGTGTTATTAGAAGAAATATTATAATTTCCGGGTTTTCTATGAAATCAAAAATTATTAATTTAGCTCTCAACAAAAGACTTATAACGATTTCAGAGGTGCATTTGAAGTATTTATATATTAATTTCTATCACTTATACTTAAATTATCTTGGAAAAAAATATATACCAAAAATAATTAGATTAAAGCGTGATCTTAAAGATTATATTCTGTTTAGATTTGTTCTCAATTTATCAGAATCATGTAATATACTAAAATTCTCAAAAATGCTATCATTTCAGAATGAAGAATATCAAGAATGGAGCTTATGGAAAGCATTTATTTTGGATTTTGAACTGATTGATGATTTTATAAGAATTCTGTTCATTAATGAAGATTTAAAAGTGAATTATATTAAGCAACTGCAAACAAAATTACTGATACTAAATCCGGAGTTTTATACATTGCTTCGAATACATTCTAAGATAATTAGAAGGAAAAATTAATGAACAAAGAACTTTTACGAAAACTCAAAGGGCTAACATTTTCCGAATTAAGTATAATATCAAAAGTATTAAGCAACAACAAGCAATGGACTTATTTTGAGAGATTATATATGAGAGAAAAGCATCAATATTCCTTATTAACAGAGGCAAGTTTTAGTCGTTTGGCTAGTGTAATAGCCGAAAATAGATATAATTCTTGGGTTATTATAAGTGCATATTCTCCCATTAAATATTTTAACTCTATTACAGATTATGAATGTAAATCTAATAATGAAAACAGGAAAGAAATGTCAGATCTTTGTAGTGATTTAGAATCAATAGGGTATCGGGGATTTACTCATTTAGGTGGTAGATGGGCAACTAATAAAATTACGAATGAATATGAACAAGCTGTAAGTACTTGTGCACAACCCGATGGGAGATATTATGATGAAGAATCTGTATTTGTACCTAACATTATATTGAAAGATGCTATTGTGATGGCTAAGAATTATGGGGTTAAAGTAATTAATGGTAAAAAATATGGTCAAGATGCAATTATTTATTATGGTCCCGAAACAGACAATAAAATTACTTTATATTTTCCAGAGAATACTGATAAAAATAAAATATTTGTTAAAATGACTTTATTATCAATGGAAAAATACTATGCAGCAAATATGGTAGGAGCACCTGAATCATTTGGCAGAATTGGAGGAAAACCCCCAAAAGTACAAAGATATCCCTCTCAAGGTGTTGATCAACATTTTATGTTGGAAATAGATTCTTATACATATAGCGGTATGGCAAAAGGATATTATGGAAACTGGAAACAAAAGAATAGTAAAGTATATGACATTATATTTGAGATATTAGAATTGAATCCTAAAAATATTAAAGAATTGATGGAGGCATTATGAAAGGAAGTATAAAAAATTTAATTTTATGTCCTAAGTGTGGGAATCAAATAAGCTATTTACTTACTGTTAATCCTGTTGATGATGAACACAATATTACTTATATTAATTTTAAGGATATTAAGTGTGGAGTTTGCGGGGAAGTATTTGGAATAAAAGAAAATAATATTTATAAAAAGGAGATTGAAAAATGATTTATAGAGTAGCATTATTTAATGAATTGGAAAATGGGGAAGTAGAATTTCATAATTTTACTGATAAAGATACTAAAGAAAGTGCTATAATAGAAGCAATTGATTTAATGAAAATTAAATGATGCTATTTCTGAGGCTCGTGAGAATTTTAAGGGTAATCCTTCTACATATTTAGATGAAGTCGAATCTGTTTTATTTACACAAATAGAAATGATTAGCCCTGGATCAGAGGGTCGTGGACAAGCACAAGAAATTTGTGAGATGTTTGATATTACTGTTAAAATGATTGATGAGAAGTCAAAGATTGAGTATATTTCTGAGTATCTAAATTTAAAAAATACTGAAAATATTGATAAAGCATGGGATTTTATTGAAACTAATTTATATGTGCAACTTGGAAAAGAGTTAAATAATAATTCAATTTTAGAATTAGAAGAGGATGAATGGTTATATCTTGACCATGATGAAGGTGGGGATTTTGGGATTCAATTATCTAAAAGAGTTAATTCTTAATAAGGAGATACAATGGGTTTTTTAAATAGAAAAAAGAATGTGTCTGAAACAAAGCCAAAAATAAATTACAGAGAACAATTCCATAAAAGGGATGTTAATTCCCGTAATTTAGCAAATGGTCGGTCCCCTTATACAGATAGTAAGAATGCACTTATTATAGAAAAGGTTATTATTTCATTACCACCTGATATTATTCAAGAAATTAAAGAAAGAGGGCATACAAAGGTAACAAGTAAAGGTGGGGCAATCTATTTTTCTAATGAAATTAATAAAGAAAGTAATTTGCTTTCAAAAATTAAAAACTCTGTTAAATCTGTATTTAATAAACTAATTCTTGAAAAGAAAATAGATGCAGCAGTTTTAAGAGCAGCAGGACCTAACTTTGGGTATACAATTAAAAAAGGATTAAGAGGAAGGTGGTATGACCCTAATAGTAAAACAGTAATTGGGGAAAATTCTTATGGTATTGAAATACGAGGAATTCCTTTTTCAGTAATAGAGGATATTGGTTTTGAACTATTAAATGAGTTTGAACAAGAGTCTGTTTTGGTAATTAATTTTGAAACAAATGATGCTTCTTTTATATTCTGGAAAGATGACGGTAAATAAAATAAATTAATATAAGGAGAAATAGATATGAAAATAACATTAGAACAATATTTAAATAAATATTTTGATGGTTTATTTTTTGATATTCAATTAGAGGATTTTCAGGGGGACGGTGGTAGAAAAAGTAGAAAAATATGTAAAAAAATGATATATTAAAATATAGATATATGGATAAGAATCTGCAATTTTAATATCATTCATTTTTTCAATCGGATTATTTCATTTATTATCTCTAAAAAGCAATTAATAATATCAACAAAATCCTTAATTGTTGCCAAATCTCCAAACTGATAATTTGTAGAGGTATATAGTTGCTTGTTGCTGGTATATGGCAAAAGAGAAAAAAGGAAAAAGAAGTGAATTGGTTTATAATAATTAAATAAAAGTTGATATGAAAAAACTTATGAAATTGAATATTTAATAATCAAATTTTTGGTACTGTTCTAAAATATCTTTGTATTGCTCGAAAAAGTGCAAAATCATCCCTTTTAATAGCTGAATATGTTATGGATTTACCTTTGGATTTTCTCTTACGCACTTCATCAATTATTTTTTGTTTACTCCATATTTGTCGTTTCCTTATTATTGTAAAATCAAATCCAGCAGCCTTAAGTGCCATATCCCAGGAACCAAAAAATATTCTTGCTTCACAAACAAGGGATTTCATTTTGGCTGCAGCATAACTGTAATTTAAAGGTTTTCCTTGATCATTCAATTTTTTTATTTCAAAAATCACCTGTTCTTTTGTCCATTTACCTCTTTTTTTTCTAATTTTGTTATAATCAAGTCCAGCATAAGTTATTGCATTTTCCCAACCATGAAAATATTCATAAGCTGCATAAATAAGTGATGGATAATTCTTCATTGTCCAAGAGTGATTTAAGGGTTCTTTTTCTGCATATAATCTTAGTATTTCATCCTTTATTATATCACGAGACCATGAATTCTGAAATCCAGCCGGAGTGTGTGCAATTGGTTTTTTCTTGATTTCAGAATAATCAAATCCAGCATGAATAATAGCAAATTCCCAACTACCAAAATATTTTCTTGCTGCACAATATAATCTATTTTCATCACTTACAACTGCTATTGCATTTAAATATTCTCCATTTCTATGTCTTTCTTTAATGCGTTTTATTATCTTATCTTTTGACCATAAAACCGTTTTTCTAATTTTTGAATAATCAAACCCCAGTGCTTCTACTGTTTTTTCCATGAGCCAAAATTACGGTCACCTGCACCCATAAGTGCTCTATGATTTGTATATATTGAACCTGCATTAATTGGTTTGCTTTTCCTATTAAGTCTTTTTACTGCCTTTAAAACACTTTTTCCCCTTTTTTGTTTACTAATGTTACCTTTATATTTTATTTCTGTCATTATAAATATCTATCATAAATAAACAATTTAGTCAACCAATAATTTTCATTGACTATCAAAATTTCAGGGGACGGTGCTTGAAAAAGTGGAAAAAGATATAAAAAAGTGACAAGTAGCAAGTTGCAAGAGAGATAAAAGAAATATAGGTTTGGAAGGGGTTAGAACAACATATTCTTCGAATTACTCCTATTCAATACATTCTTCGAATTACTAATGTTTAATACATTCTTCGAATTACTCCTATTCAATACATTCTTCGAATTACTCAGAATGTACGGACAAACATAATATGGAAAAAGGGTAGTAAATACACTTTTCAGGAGATAAAAACAGGAAGTATTTACACTTTTTGGGAGATAAATTCAATAAAGATAACTTTAGAGATGCTTGTTGATTTTTTATTGCAGGGACGATGCGAAAGAGAGTATCTATTTTCTGGTACGCTAGTAAAGGAAAGAAAAAGAAAGAAGTATATCTATAAAGAAATAATCCAAAAAAGACAATTTTTATATTGACAGAATAGAAAAAATCAACATAATATAACTTATTGCACTTAATATAAGAAGGAGAAGTTATAAAATGGATTTGGGAATAAAAGAAATTGAAAAGGCATTAGAAATGTTGGGAAATGAATTGCAAGTAAAAGCAATTGAAAAGTATAGTATTGTTATTTGTGGAGGTGCTGCATTAATCATAACAAAAATGAGGAAAAGATTTACAAAAGATATAGATGTTTTAGGCATAATAGAAATTAATAATGAAGAATTAAGCATTAAGTATTTAAACGAGTTTCCAATTGAATTTCAGGAAGCAAAAGAAAAAATTGGTAAATTCTTTGATTTACCCGATAATTGGATTAACACGGGTCCAAAAGATTTGGTAAAATTTGGTTTACCAAGCGGATTTACTAAAAGATTGATAAAAAAATCTTATGGTGAACATTTAGATGTGTACTTCAGTTCAAGAAAAGATCAAATATGTTTTAAGTTATACGCATCTGTTGATTCTGGTCCTGGGAGACATACTGAAGATTTATTGGGATTAAAACCAACACTTAAAGAAATTAATAAAGCGGCAAAATGGGCAATGACACAGGATCCTTCTGTAAGTTTTAAAATGGAATTGAAAAATATGTTGGAAAAGATAGGATATGAAGAAATTGCAGAAAAAATTTAAGACCTTTCTAATTGAGTCAAGCATAAAGATTATCTGGGATCAATGGGTTGATATTGGACTATATGGAAATAAAATAGGTGAAAATACATTTGTTATTGATCCCGAGGCATTATTGGCATTTTCACTTTTTATGTCAAGATATGATGCAAGATTGTTTGATGGAATTGTGGATTGGTTAAACACTTTCGGAGAAATAATTAATTTACAAAGATTAAATAATATTATTAAAAAAGAA
>CBDUZN010000143.1:0-5551 GCA_965371715.1 uncultured bacterium
TTATAATAATTAATAATAATAATGATATTTTTTTCACTAATGCCTCCTTTCAGATTATTATGACATAATAATTTCTTATTTCAAGACCAAAAAGTACGCTCCCCATTAAGGGAGCGCTATTAATGGGGTTAAGAAATATTTATTAAGGAATAATAGAAATCTTTTTAAAGTCCTTTTCAAAATGCGAGTTTAGCATAATAACATATATTCCCGGGCATACTACTATTCCATCACTATTCCTACCATCCCAGGTAAAACCATCATTATCTGAATAAACACCGGGTAAAATATCCTTTTTTTCATCCGAATATATAATTTTTCCATCAATAGTATATATTTCAAGAGATAAATTCTTAACAACATTTATTAGTTTAAAAGGGAAATAAACATTTCCTGATGAAACTGAATATGGATTAGGATAAGGTGGGAATAATTCATCTTGTGAAATATCAATTACTTCATGTGTATCTGCATACATCAAAGCAGAATAAAAGTCAGCAATTCCATTACCAACAGTATCATTAGGTAATGCCCAATAGGATGAGTCACCATATGATTTGTATGGTGAATATGCAGTTTTTATAAGTGATTCCTTAACCATCATGGGGGTCCAATCAGGATGAGCCTGTAATAACAATGCACAACCACCTGCAATTAATGCTGTTGCACCTGATGTACCGCTAACAAAATTATATGAACTATCATCATTAACAATCACAGTGTATGGAAATTCTGCAAGAGCTAATATATCCGGTTTAATTCTAAATGTATCAAGATCATATCCCAATGTATCCGGATCCAACAATGTATCACTTAGAAGAAGATATTTATCATATGGAGGTCCGGTTGCTGAAATTGCGGAAAACAAATAATAATCATCTACTCCTCCAACTGCCATAACCAAATCTCCATCTGCAGGAGCAATAATACTTGTATCTCCTTTAGATATACCTTCAGTTACATTTCCAATTGAGTTCACAACAATAATGCCTTTGGAAACAGCAATATTCGCTGCTTTTGTAATCAGACAAGAATCTCCCGTCATATATGTATATGGATACCAATCCTTATAACCTACTGAACTTGAAATAATATCCACTCCCAAACTATCAGCCATTTCAGCAGCTCTGATCCAATTGTCTTCTTCTGAAGTAACCTCCTCTAATGGATTTTCTGTTTCAAACAGCATGTAATCAGCACCAAATGCGGGAGAGATCAAATCACCGGGATAATATGCACCCATTAAAGCCAACATTTTTGTTCCATGATCAACATTAGTTAGCTCATCTTCTGTCATTTCCATCATACCAACATAATTTGTATCATCAATCAGTGAATAAGTAAAAATAATATTTAAATGATCAAGAGCTTTATGGGTTGCTTTATAAACCAATCCATTTTCTGTATTTTCTGCTATCACTTTAAAGCCAGTATCAAAAATTGCCACTATCACATCCTTTCCAGTGTAACTCTTATTATGCAGCATATTCACATATATCTGTTCAATCTGAACCGCAGAAATTGATCCATAATTATACTTATTTGTTATAGTATCCTGATCTACTCTTTTTTCTATTTCTTTATCAACCGACAATAAATCAGGTTTTTGTTTGCTTACCGCTAAAGGATATATTTTATAAACAAAATCAAGAGCATTAAGTTCCAGCATTTGTTCATAGGTTAATTTTGCCGATACACCATTTAGCCATTTTGAACTATTTTCTATTTCAATACCCATTTTTTCCAATACTTTAATATAATCATTATTCAAGGGAACATCATTAATATCAAGTAATGTATTACTTCGCAATTCTCTTCGCCAGATAGATTTCTCTGTTACCAAATCTTTATTTGTTGAAAAAAACTGATTTGCATCTTTACTGTCAAAAATACCTTTGTCAGTAAAAAGAATCCACATCTTATTACTGCCATTATAAGCATTAAGTAGGGATGGATGGATTTTATTACCATCACTTTTCCTCACATACTGGGCATTCACTGCTAATGCTATTAAAATTGTTATTAGAATAAAAATCTTTTTCATTATATCTCCTTTTATATTATATTCTACAAAATTATTTTTTACACTTTTATATATGACATTTTTCTACATTTTTCATTATTGGTACACCTTGATATTGTTCCAATAAATGAACTGGAAATCGTTTGCATTCACACATAATTCTTATTCGTTTAAAAATAAGCAATGGTAGAATCAATAATAGATTTAGATAAACTTTATAATTATACTTTTTATTACCTGTTGTTGATGTAAAAAATAAATATCTTATTGCATTTATCAGCATTTTTATTGGAAAATATTTTATAATAAAAATATATCTATTTCTCATCATATAATATTCCTTTTTTATACCCTTTCTCTTCCATGACATAGAAAATCCATGTTTGCATATTGCCTGTTTATTATAATAAATCTTGAAATCACTTCTCATTCTTAATGATAGAGAAATATCAACATCCTCATAGTATGCTTTATAAATTGGATCAAATGATCCCGATTTCTTTAATGCTTCACGCCTGATGAACATAGCACCACCAGAGGCAGCCATTACTTCTTCGCTTTCCTCATTTCTTTTTTCATTCATTCCAAAATTTCTATCCCAAGCATATCCGCTTCTATTAATAATTATGCCTGTTGAATTAATTCTATTATTACTATTAATTATCATTAATGGTGTAAAAAATCCACCATCCTTATGTTTTTCTGCAAATTCAATACTTTTTTCAATAAAATCATTATTATATATTATATCATTATTACTAATTAATAAATAATCACTTTCAGAATTTAAGAATTCATTAAAACCTTTATTAAAAGCAATAGTAGCATAATTTTTATTAAGAGTAATAATATCAATTTCCGGAAATCTTCTCTTTATTTCAATAATACTATTATCATTTGAATTATTATCAATAATCGTTATTTTAATATTCTTATATGATTGAGTAACAAGAGATAAAACACAATTCAAATACATTCCATTTGTATTCTTCTCGCTATTATAATTGAGGATCTGAATACAAACATGCTTCATTACATACTTCTCAATATTCGTATACGGGATTCTAGTGGAGGATGTGTGTCAAACAAAGAATGTGATTTTGCCGATACCCTTTTTAATGGATTTACAATATACATATGTTGTGTTGCTCTTGATGCGGTTTCTAACTTAACGGTTGATACACTCATTTTTTCAAGTGCATTAGCAAGTGACTCAGGGTTTCTTGTTAATTCCGCTGCCCCTGCATCAGCTAACAATTCACGCTTTCTTGATATTGACATTTGTATAAGTTTTGCCAGTATTGGAGAAATTATTGCTAAAACAAGAACAATAATTAATATAAGACCATTACCTCCCTTTTTACTTTTTCTGCTTTTCTTTCCTCCAAAGAAAAAAAATCTTAAAGTAAAATCGCTAATCATAACAATAGAGCCGACAAGCACTCCTGTTAGCATTGCAAATCTGATATCCAGATGTTTTATATGGCTCATTTCATGGGCAATCACACCGGTTAATTCCTCACGATTGAGTTTATTCATTAACCCACTTGTTATTGCAACAGCTGAATGTTCTGGGGATCTTCCTGTTGCAAATGCATTCATTGCATCTGTTTCAATAATATATATTTCCGGAACAGGTAGTCCACTTGCAATTGACATTTCTTCCACAACATTAACAAGTTCTCTTTCATCTTCTCGATTAACCTTCTTTGCACCGGACATTGCCATTACAATATTTTTTCCTCCATAATATGCAGCTAATCCACTAATAATAGATACCATAAATGCAATAATAATACCGAAAATTCCAAATTCAAAATACTCTCCAATAAAATATCCTAATACAATCAAAATAATAAAAAGAAAAACCATTAAAATAACTGAATTTCTTCTATTAGATGCCTGTACTTCATAAAAAGAATATTTCATTGGAATAGTGGAACTGCTTTCTCCATCTAATGGTGTTTTACATAATACACATACTTTTTTTGAATTCTTATTATAGTATCCGCATCTTTGACAAACTATTGCCATTATCTAAGATCAACCTTTACATTCTTTTTTTCTTCTTCAGGTGTTTCAAAAAATTCAAAATTCTTGAAATTAAACGAACCTGCAATAACATTGTTTGGGAATATTTCAATCATTGTATTGAATCTCATTACACCATCATTGTAGAATTGCCTTGCATAGGATATTCTATTTTCAGTTGATGTAAGTTCTTCCTGCAATTTCATTACATTTTCATTTGCCTTTAAGTCAGGATAATTCTCCACAACAGCAAACAATGATTTCAATGCTCCTGTAAGCATATTTTCTGCTTGTGCCTGCTGTTGAGGTCCCTGAGCATTCATTGCCATGTTTCTTGCTTTTGTTACATTTTCAAGAGTTTCCTGCTCATAAGACATATAATCTTTTACTACTTCAACAAGGTTGGGTATCAAATCATATCGTCTTTTTAATTGTACATCAATTTGAGCCCATGCATTTTTCACAATGTTTTTATTTTTAATCAATTTGTTATAAATAGATACAATCCATCCAATAAAAATAACCACAATTGCTAATATAATAATTAATGCAATCATTATACCTCCTATTAATATTTTATTAAATTATAAATAAATTATAGAATAAATCAACAGTTATGAATGTTTTTTTATGTGAGAGCAACATGCTCAAGGAGCATGTAGGAAAAGAAACAATGACAATGATATTACATTGCTTAATACATTCTTCGAATTACTCAGAATGTACAATTACTCCAGAGAGCTCTGGAATAGAAACCGTAATATGAGAATATTACTTCGGGTTGAGTGACGGAACATGCTCAAGGAGCATGTAGGAAAAAAAGAAATAGTGATAATAATTTGCGTTGTGTTGCGTTGCGTAATACATTCCTCAAATTATTCGGAATATACCTTTCCAAAGAGGAATAAACTGTCAAGAACAATTTTCTGCGGAGAAGGACAAGATCATTTGTTTGTATGGCATATTCTGAGTAATTCGAAGAATATGTTACGCAAGTAATTCGAAGAATATGTTACGCAAATCATTATTATTATCTTATCCTTATATATCTTTTCCACTCCGTCACACAAGCAAATAAATGAGACGACTGTGCATTGTATGCCGCAAACAGGGTAAATGCACAGATGCTCATTATATTGCTTGTCTTCCTCCGCAGAAAAGATTGTTTATTCCTCATATTTTGAGCAATTTGAAGTACATTCCGCATATTCTGAGTAATTCGAAGAATATGTTACGCAAGTAATTCGAAGAATATGTTACGCAAATCATTATTATTATCTTATCCTTATATATCTTTTCCACTCCGTCACACAAGCAAATAAATGAGACGACTGTGCATTGTATGCCGCAAACAGGGTAAATGCACAGATGCTCATTATATTGCTTGTCTTCCTCCGCAGAAAAGATTGTTTATTCCTCATATTTTGAGCAATTTGAAGTACATTCCGCATATTCTGAGTAATTCGAAGAATATGTTACGCAAGTAATTCGAAGAAT
>CBDUZN010000144.1:0-5515 GCA_965371715.1 uncultured bacterium
TTATGTGAAAAATACTGTTTTTTGCTCTTGACGCGGCACAGTACATTCCGAATAATTTGAGGTACATTCCGAATAATTTGAGGAATGTATTACGCAAAGCAGAAATAATTCAATAAATGTTATACTCATTTTCTTTTTCTGCTTCCTCACACAACAAATAAATGAACTCGCTGCGAGTATTGTATATATTAAGGTATCACAGAGGCTCATTATATTGGTTGTCTTCGTCCGCAGAAAATTGCTCCTAATGTTTCTTCCTCTTTGAAAAGGTGAGGACTATTTGCTCAGGAGAGCATGGATGCAACCCGCAGTGATATTCCTATATCACGGTCTCTATTCCAGAGCTCTCTGAGTAATTGTGTGAACCTTTTTATCATAATTATTCTTAATCTTTTTCTGCTCTCTCACACAATCAAATAATTGCATATTTTGAGTAATCCGAAGAATATGTTGGGCTTGACCTGTCCATCATCCGTTTACTTGTGTGAGGTAACATGCTCAAGGAGCATGTAGGAAAAAGAAAACAAGAAATATATTAAATCATTGCCTTATCCGAAATATTAATAAATGCCTTTACAATTTTCGAATCAAATTGTGTTCCTGAAGATTTTTTAAGTCGTCTAATTGCTTCTTTTTCATCCAAAGATTTTCTGTAAGGTCTATTTGTTGTCATTGCATCATAGGCATCCGCAACAGATATTATTCTTGCAATAAGAGGAATATCACTGCCTGATAACCCCGTAGGGTAACCAGCACCATTATACCACTCATGATGATAAAGTATCCCATCATTCATAGATTTTAACTGTTTAATATGTCCAACAATCTCTATACCTTTTTGAGGATGCTTTTTTATTTCATTATATTCTTCATCAGTTAATTTGCCCGGTTTTAACAATATTCTATCGGGAATACCAATTTTCCCTACATCATGAAGTAATGCGGCTAATTCAAGTGTATGCAATATTTCATTGTCCAATTTCATTTTTCTACCTATTATAAGAGAAATTTTTGTTACCCTTTCTGTATGACCGCTTGTATATTCATCCCTTTTTTCAACCGCAGTTACAATAGAACTAATGGAATGTCTCGTTAATTCACTTAAATCATTATAGAGTCGTGCATTTTCAATTGCAACAGCTGATTGCCTTGCAAGTGATTCAAATATTTTAATATCATTTTTAGTGAATTTCTCTCCATCCCGTTTATTCAGTACTTCAGCAACACCAATCACACCATGCTTTGTTATTAATGGAACCGCAATTATAGATTGTGTTTTGAACTTTGTTTTTTTATCAACAGTACCATAAAATCTTTTATCCTTTTTCACATCCGGAACACAAACGGTTTGCATATGCTCGGCTACCCAGCCAACAACACCTTTTCCCATTGGTACTCTTATGCTTTTTGCAATTTTGCTTTTCTCACCTGTTGCTACTCTAAAATACAATTCATTTTCTTTACTATCTATTTGAAATATTGAACTTGCTTCAGCAGACAGAATTTCTTTTGCCTTCTCCATAATAATTTTTAGCAGTTCATCTAAATCTAATGTAGAAGATAAAAGAATTGATGTTTCTATTAAATCCTTGATTCTCTTCACTTCATCTTCAAGCCCATAATACAATTTTCTATTTTCAATAATAATACTAAGTTGATTAGCAAATAATTGAGCAATCTCCATATCCAGATCATTGAAATCATCTCCATGCTTTTTATCTACTATTTCAATAACGCCTACTATATCTGTACCTGTTGATACAGGTAGGCAAATAATATTTTTGGGAATGTATTTTATCTCATCAGCTATTTTTTTCTGCCATTTAACATCTTCTGCTACATTATTTGAAACTATTGGAATGCCCGTTAAATATACCCAGCCCGCAAGCCCATCTCCCCTCTTCATAGTCATACTTAATAGTTTTTTCTCCATCTTCTTTGTTTTTGTTCTAACTGATACAAATTTAAGACATTCACGATGATTATCATAAAGTAGAAGAGAACCATATTTGGCATTAATTATCTCAATTGCAAGATCAAGTGCATCTTCATATATTCGGTCAAGAGACCTTTGCATTCTCCCTATTTCATTAAGCCGCATAAGTACTTTTAGCTGAATTCTAACAGCATCTAATTCTTTTGATTTGTTTTTATCAGGAGTTCTATTGCTATTCATAATGTAATCATTATATTACTATTTTCTGATTATGTCAATTAAAGATATTGATATAAGTATTTACCTTAAAATATTATTATCTTTCTTGATATTGTATTATCATCTGATTTTAGATTAATAAAATATATGCCTTTGGGATAAGTGGATAGGTTTATTTTGTATATACCTTGTTTATTTTGGGTCTTGCTTGTTATCTCTCTGCCTGTTATATCGTATATTGTTAATTCGGTTTGTTGATTGTTAGGAATGGAATATTGCAAGTCAATAGTTGATAGTTGATAGTCAATAGTCAAAACAGGATCAATAGTCAATAGTTTATGGTCAATAGTCGGCTCATCTATTCCTGTTGGGTCAAAGCTACCAGTAATCATTATTGGCTTTTTGAGATAGGAATAATTTCTTTCATCCTTTATACTTATTGAATCAGGATATATTGTATCTCCTACTGCTATTGTTGGTAATGCTGTATCTGTTGATAGGAATATTACCATCTCATTATTATTATTTACATGACTTATATACTTAATGTTCCCTGTTCCATCATACCAACTATGACCATTATTTAGTGTTAATACTACATCTAAGTCAATTATACTTGTATCTACCGGTATAATAGGATAATTGAAATACAATTTTACATAATCATCATAATCAATGCCTGCTGCTATATTTCTATTATCGTTTGCTACTGCACTATCTATTTCAATCTGCACTTCTACTCCTGCTTGTAATTCAATGGTATCTATATTACCATACCAGTCATTACTGTATACAATTATCGTATCTGTTATATAGCCAGTACTATCGGAATATATATTAATATTTACTACAATTGAATCACCTGCATGTATTGAGCAGGGATAAGTCGGTTCAATTAATGTTAGTTCATTATCCTTTATCAGTTTCATTGAATCAATAATAACAGGTAATTCATCTATTGAATATAGGTACACTGAATCAGTAATAAGGGTGCTTATTATTTTATTACCCAAATCAGTGGGATTATTATAGTCCAGTTTAGATATTGGTCTGCATTCAAATATAAATGTGTTTTCATCCCCCACATAGGTTCCAGAACCTGAATATATGATTTCATCAATGCCATTTTTATTAAAGTCAAAACATCTGATATGGCTCTGGGTTGTTGTAAAGGTCGGGTTTGTCCATTCAAATATCTTTTCATAAGTATTATTTGAAGTTGATTTCCACACCTCAAAATGCCGTCCTCCGCATATCACTATTTCATTATTACCATCCCCATCTATATCTCCATAGTCAATATCTCCACCAGTATCAGTATCACTATTTGTGCCTACATTGAAATCCGTTGCCCATATACTGTCAAGTGTGCCATCTCCATTATCATCTTCATATAGATCAAATCCATAGGATGGAAACCCACCTCCACAATAATTTAGCTTTTGTGTTAATAGTTCCTTTTTTCCATCTCCATCTGTATCTTCTAATATTAATAAATTTGAAATATTATATGCATATGTAGTATCTATTAATGTAAATGAATCTGCTGTGCTGTCATATACCTCATATCTTACAACACTGCCTCCATCTATAAGTCTAAATATCATTTCCGCTTTACCATTATTATCTATATCACCTATATCCAGTGCTCCTCCTGTCCATAATGATTCTTCATATGTTTTCATATAATATGAATTATCTCCATTACATTCATAATAATAAAATCCCATACCATAGACAGTTGTGCTTATTCCCGGAATACCAAGCCCTGCTATCCTGTCAAGTGAATCAGGTTTTAATTTATTGGTGCTCATTAAAAATTTATTTGTATTATATATTGTATCACTATGCCAAGTAATGTTATCAGGCAAATCAAATGAATCGCTCTGCTCCATTAAGTATATATAACTACTATCCGCTATTCCCCCCAATATCTCATATAGTCCATCATTGTCAAAATCGCCTATACCCGCCATCCATATATGGCTGGCATAATAATTGGTCTTAATTAATTCAAATGAATAATCATTTATATATTCATAAAAATACAAAAATGATTCTCCTGCAAATGTGCTTGCCATAGGACTCCACATTATTAATTCATCTCTGCCATTCATATTAAAATCATGCTTCTGAGGACCAAAATCCCTTCTATACTTTACTGTCCCATGTTCAAGTTCAGTTAAAAATACAAATTCCCTACTAAATACCATTATTGATACTAATAATATTATTAATATATAAAACCTTTTCATAATTACCAATAAACAGGGGGAATGTTCCCCCTGTTATGTTATACTCCTTATCTTATGTTAATTATTTTTGCCTTATATGTCTGTCCTTCTGCCTCCATTACTGCAAAGTAGATACCTGATGTCTTATTGCTCAATCTATAAGTATAATTACCTTTTGTCTGCATTCCATTATATACTTCATCTATTACCCTGCCTGTTATGTCAAAGATATTGATTCTTATATGGATATCCTTTGGTATAGAATAAAATAGATTTGTTGATGATGGATTATATTCAATAGTCGGGATAATATGAAGTTTGGAATTTAAAGTTTGAGGTTGATTAAATACAATTCTATTTAATGATGCAGCATCTACTTCTTCTCCATCTGTTTCATATTCATATAATTGTATTTCCGTATTTCTATTGGGATTGCCTTTCTTTCTGTCAACAGATATAGTTATACTTCTATTTTCAGTTAATAATTGCGGTACTTCTATTATTGTTTCCTTTTCTTCATTGCCTCCATATATTACTCCCATTACTTCGCCATCTATCATTACTATTTGCGGTATATGCGGATTCTTATCATCTGTTATTATTTTTACTGTATAATTCATATCAGGATCAAGTGTTGGTGCTGTGAAAGATAATCTTTCAACAGGGAAATTGCCGCTTGTATAATCACTTATTGGGGATGATACTGCATCAATTATTGATGTATCTGTTGGAGGTGTTATAACAATGGGCCATATCTCTCCTCCATATGTTTCATTAACAAAATTGATCCTGTAATTACCATTCTTTCCCTCTGTAAATGCATATAATACATCTGTTTCTATTTGCCATTTCTTTGTATTCACATCAATTGAATGTATTGAATCATCTGAAGTATATACCTCATAGGAAGATGGCATTTCAGGAGATGAGAACCCATCCCTATAACCAATAAGTTTATTCCCATTATTTATATAGGAATATAGTATATCATCCTTGTTTACAGGATATGTGTTTATGCCATCTGTACAACTGATCTTTTGAGCATTTGCCAATCCACCTGGTGTTAGCTTTCTTTCCCAAATATCCTTTGTATTGATATCTTCTTCTACTTCCCATACAAATGTTG
>CBDUZN010000145.1:0-5513 GCA_965371715.1 uncultured bacterium
AAATTTTAATGGGAATTCTTGCATCATTTTTATCTGGCTATGTTGCTGTTTATGTGTTATATAAAATATTGAAATCAAGAAAATTTTATATGTTTGCATATTATCTTTTACCTTTAGGTATTGCTGTTATTATTTTCGGTATATTAAAATGATAATGGATTTCAGGGGATGGTGTTGCACGAAGAGGTAACTGGTACGCTGAGTACGCTGGAAATATGTAGGGGAAGTATCTTAATGGGAGGGTTACGAACCCTCCCGTACAAAACATAATGAAAAGCATTTAAAGATGGATACCCGCTTCAGCGAGTACGACAGATACAGAGGGGATTTGTGAGACCTGAAAAAATCAAATCCCTGCTTTGAGGCAGGGATTTAATATAGAAGAGAGGTAGATATGTAGTAAATTCTATTCCTTATTTAAGGATACATTTCCATTAGAGGTTTTCATCATTAAATTAAATAATGGTTTGCCTATAATTGCTTCAATATAATTTTTCTTACTAATTTTGTATTCCGGGTCAAATCCATTTACTGATACTTTTCCGGTTGATGATTTGAGGGTTATATTAATATCGGGTTTGTTTTTAATGAATAATTTAATGCTGCCATTACTTGATTCAATTTCAGCATTATTCTTAATATTCTGAATATGTACTTCAATATTTCCATTTGATGTTCTGATATTGTTAACTGATAATGATTTCAGGATTCTTATATCACCATTACTTGTAGATGCATTAATAATACCATCAATGTTTTTTAGTTCAATATCACCATTTGACGAATTTGCCTGTATGTTTCCTTTTGAACCATTTACTGTTATATCACCATTTGAGGTTTTAGCTGACAAGATATGAATATTCTTGGGAACAAATATATCAAAACTTATTGAAAGATTTTTGATAATTTTCTTTTTGAAAACCGCTTTTACTGCTAATTTATTACCTGATTTATCAGTTATAATTTCTGTATTTTCAAGTTCCATTTCTTTTTTTGCTTTTTTCATGTACATTACTTTAACAAAATCTTTATCCCAGGATTTTACTGTTATATCGCCGTTATTGGTTGATATAGAAACATCCTTAATGTTTTTGAACTCAATTTCACCAGTTTCATAAAAGTATCCGCCCTTTTTGTATGTATTAGCGGCGAATATTAATATACAGAGCATACAAATGATTATTGAAATAAGTATCTTTTTCACAATAAACCTACCTTATTTAGAAAGAAATATTGTTCATAAGAATTGAACAATAATTTAGTACGAAAACAGGAAAGCCAATGATTAGTATTCCAATGAAAATTATTCCTGCTTTTGATATTTTTGGATTGTTTTTTATGTTTAACATTTTGTCCTCCGACTGTTATGATTTAATGATAATACGGATATCTACAGGAAATGTTACAGATTTTGAACTTATTCTTGACATTAGCCATTATTTGAATAAAATACGATAAATGCCGGAGTGGTGGAATTGGTAGACACGCCGGTCTCAAAAACCGGTAGTAGTAATACTGTATCGGTTCGATTCCGATCTCCGGCATTTAAGTGATTGAATTTTTTAGAAAATCAATGTATAATAATAGTATGGAAATTAAATCTCTACGGTCCAAAAGATTTTTATTTTACAGTATATTACTTGTATTTATAATTATTGATGTATTTTCAATAAATTACTTTTCCCGCCTTATACAAATTAATAATGAATATCTTCATACAAATAAATATGAAATCATTAATAATTATAATTTATTATTGGAAAAATTCTCGCAAATAAGTTCAGATCCAATAACAATGGTTAAGATAAAACAGCATGAATTAAGAAATTTTCTGAGAGCATCCGATTGTAATGAATATGCTATGATTGACCCGGGAATGAATATTGTATTGAAATCAGAGAATTTCAATCTAACAAAGGCATTATATTTAAATTTGGAATCAATAAAGAAAAAGAATATATCAATGCGATATTATTATGGTAATCATGATGTTTATATTAATAAGTACATATTTAGTAATAAGAAAAGTATATATTATGTACTAATGTTCAAAACGGATATAAGTATTATACAAAATAGAATCAAATCATATTTTATCTTTAAGATCATTATTATTATGTGTATTATTATTATAGGTATAATGCTTGTTAGAGCATTAGAGGATCCTTTAAAGAATATATCATACATTGCAAAAAAGCTAGGTATAAAAATTGATAGTGATAACTCAGAGCATATTACCCGTGTATTTAAGGATAGTATAGAAGAGATTGTAAGGGTAAATAATGCTGAAAAGGAATTAAAGGGCGACATTCATAAAAAATTGGAAAATATAGAAAATGAAATTGTTAAAAAAGAGGGCTTGATTCAATTAAGTGATATGAGCAGTGGTTTAGCTCATCAGATAAATAATAATCTTGCATCATTAAAGGGAATGCTTCAGATTGCAAGAAAAAAGGGTGATATAAACAAATTCGAAATTATTGAAAAGGAGATAAATCATCTAATAAAATTAACAGAGAAATTTCTTGAATTTTCAGCTGATAGCAGCGAGATTTATAAACAAAATATTGATATAATTTCACTTATAAAACAAAATGCAGGAAAAGCCGGAATTAAAACAAATATTGAGCATCCTGATTATGATATTTTTATTAATACTGATCCTATATTATTGGAACAGATATTTTTTAATGTTTTTGATAATACATTCAGATATGCTGATAAAGCAGTAAGTAATATAAATATCAATGATTTGCCTGATTATATTAGAATAAGTATAAGGGATTGCGGCAATGGTTTTCCCGAAGAAATTTTGAATAATCCGTATAAACCATTTTCTGATATTGCAAAGGGTTATGGACTTGGTATCCCTACAATTATGAAGATTGCTAATGTTTTAAACCATAAATTATCTATTAGTAATTATTCTAATGGAACAGAAGTAACAATAATATTTGATAAATATGAAAAAAATCCTAATAATTGAAGATAATCCATCATTCAGATTGTTTCTGAAAGAATCTTTAAACGAATTTGCATTGATTAAAGAGGCATCTAATATTATTGAAGGCATGAAATGTGTAGAAAAAGAAAAGTTTGATTTAATTATTTTGGATAATAAATTACCTGATGGCAATGGCATTGATTGTGTTAAGGATATTATAAAAATTAATTCTGAACAAAAAATTGTTATATTAACCGCTTATGCGGATATCCCTTCTGCAATAAAAGCAATAAAAAATGGTGCAATAGATTTTTGGACTAAACCAATGGATTATGATGTTCTCAGAAAAAAGGTGAAGAGAATATTAGAATCATCAATCCCGGAAACGGAACTTATTGCAATGATTGTAGGGGATTCGGATTATATTAAGAATTTGAGAAAAACAATTAAACATATTGCTTCAACGGATATTAATATAGTCATTACCGGTGAAAGTGGAACTGGAAAGGATCATATTGCAAAAATAATTCATAAATTATCTTTGAGAAGTACAATGAAATTCACAATTATTGACTGTAATACTATTAATAACATGTTGTTTGAAAGTGAATTATTTGGTTCCTTAAAGGGAGCATATTCCGGTGCAGATGAAACAAGAGCAGGGAAGCTGGAAATTGCAGATAAAGGAACTGTATATTTTGATAATATTGATTCTTTAAATATTCAAATGCAGGGTAAATTGGTGAGATTTATTGAATCAGGAGAATTCTATTCATTGGGCTCATCAAAACCAAAAAGAGTGGATGTTCGAATAATTGCATCTACCTGTAATGATTTGGAGATTTTATGTAAACAGGGAAAATTCAGAAAGGATTTGTTTTTCAGATTAAATGTTTATCCTGTAAAAATTTTACCAGTAAGAGAGAGAACAAATGATATTATTTCTCTGATAGATGAAATATACAAATTGAAATCATTCATACTTAATAAGAAAATAAGTATTAGTAAAGATATGTATGAAAGAATGAAACAGTATAATTGGCCCGGTAATATCAGGGAAATGGAGAACATTATTGAAAGAGTAATAATCAATCAGGATAAAACGATAATTGATGCTCTGCCTATATCAGAAGATGAAAAGGGATTAAAAGAAAAGGTGAAAATCATTACAAAGGAAATGGAAATAGATGAAATAAAAAGTGCATTAACAAAAACATCTGGCAATAAATCAAAAGCAGCGAAAATATTAAAAATTAGTTATAGAAATCTGCTTGATAAAATTAAGGAGTATGGAATAAATGAGTGATTCTATATGCTTTAAAAATGTTTCGTATTTTGATTATAGACATGATAGATTAAATAAACCAATTGATATTTCAATAATTGACGGGAGATTATCATTTAACAAAGTTAAGTGCAATGAAACAATAGATGCATCAGATTATGTGATGATACCATCATTTGCTCAATTACATGTTCATCTATGCCAGCATTTATATAAGGGTATTGCAGAGGATGTATCTTTATTTAAATGGCTTGAGGATTATATTCTTCCTTATGAAATGAATCTTGATCATGATACACTCAAACTATCAGCACAATTAGCATTATATGAATTAATTGATACAGGTACAACTGCAATTATGGATATGGGAACATTTAATAATCAGGAAGCATTGTTTGAAGCTATTATGGAATCCGGCATTAGAGCATATTCCGGCAATGTATTAATGGATAGAAAAATCGGGAAATTCAGTAATGATCTGAAATCATATATATCATATTCAGAGGAAATGATTAAAGCATTTCATCAATCGGATGGAGATATAAGATTTGTATTATGTCCAAGATTCTTACCTGGAATTACCGATAATGGGGCAAAAGCAATAAAGGATTTACAGGAAAAGTATAATCTTATAATTCACATCCATGCATCTGAAACACAGGAAGAAATTAAATTTACAAGAGAAACCTACAATGCCGGTAATATAGAAGTAATGAATACAATGAAGATACTTAATAAAGATACTGTAATTGCTCATGGGATATATTTAACAGATAATGAAATGGAATTACTTAAAACAAGTAAGGCATATATTGCTCATTGTCCATCTGCTAATATGAAATTGGGTTCAGGTATTGCTCAAATTGCTAAAATGATAAATAATGGTATTCATGTGGGCTTGGGTACCGATGGAGCACCCTGTAATAATAACAATAATCAATTGCTTGAGATGCGCATTTCCGGTCTTTTACAAAAGGTTAAATTCGGTTCTGAAAAAATGAAAGCAAATGAAGTTTTGAAAATGGCAACATATAATGGTTTTCAGGCAATGCATTTTGATGATTCCGGAATAATTGAACATGGAAAATCAGCAGATATTTTGCTTATCAGAAATGGAGGAATTCATAAATCACTTTATGAAATCAATCCAGCCGCTAATCTTATTTATTCATCATATGCAAATGATATTGAGTGGGTGTTAAGCAAGGGTCAAGTTATGAAAAGAAATGGTAATGTAACTGGATTTGATAATGAGGAATTGGAAGAAAAGAGAAATCAGTTTGT
>CBDUZN010000146.1:0-5480 GCA_965371715.1 uncultured bacterium
ATCAGTTATGAATATTTCTACAATTTGAATAATGAAATTAGAAAAATAATAGAGAAATCAAACAGTAAAAAAATGTCAAATTGGGAAATTGAACACGCTTTCTGGAATTATTCAGATCTAAATAAGGAAAACAAGGTAAAGAATGGTAAAGAAAAGCAGAAATTACAATTAATCGATAATACAGAGATAAATGTTGAAGTTGAAATAAAGGCAAATTTCAATATAAATGAGTTTTTAATTCCTAAAGTATCGAAACTTGAAGAATTGGGTGCAGATACAAAAAAGACCCCTACTGCAAAAGGTAATGAATATGAGAAACTGGTAGCTGAAATATTCAAGCAGCTTGATTTCGAAGTTGATATATTGGGACAGGGAACTGGTCGAAATCCAGATGCGATTATTAAATTAAGAGAAAAAAATACTGCTTTTCTTGTTGATGCGAAAGCATATGCTGATGGTTATGTCATGGGAACAGATGATAGAGCAATAAGAGAATATATTAATCGTTATTGTATTGACCTACAAAAAGAAGGATATAATAAAATTGGATTTATAATTGTAAGTAATTCTTTCAGGGGTAATATGACAAGTTTTATAAATGAAATAACATGGAATACTGATATTAAGAGATTTTTATTGATAACTTCTAGAGCATTGTTATATCTTTTAGCATATAAAACAAAGAACAGAATTGAAATAGCTAATGTTGTAGACAGTATTATTGGTTTCAATAATCCAATTAAAATAGAAGATGTAATTGCTCATTTTGATGATATTTAAAAAGGATGAATGATGAATAAATGGACAAAATGGCAAAAATTTGAGGTTGAGAATTTGAAGGGAAATCCTAAAGAGCCGGGGATATACAGGATCAGGATTCGAGGGATTAAAATTTGTAGATTTTTGGGAGAAGATAAGAATGGGATTTTAGCTATTGGGAAATCAAATAATATTTTTAGAAGATTAAAACAATTTTTTAGATCAACAAGCGGGAAGAAAGGGCATTCGGAAGGAAAGACATTGCATTTGATATTGAAGAGTGGGAAATTAAAATTGGATACTAAAAATCTTGAATATTCATATTGCTTAACTGAAACTGATGAACAGGCATTCAAATGTGAGGAATTGGAAATCAAAAAATATTTCAAAAAATTTGGCGAAGTCCCCCCTCTCAATAGTCTGATTCCGAAGAAATATGATTAAGCAGTGTCTTAATGGGAGGGTTCGCCTCACCACGGCGAGTCTTTGACGCGGCGAATCTATGATTCCGAACAACATATTCTTCGGATTACTCCTGCTCAACATATTCCTCAAATTATTCGGAATATGCGTACAAAAAATCAGTAGCGGGTGGAGACCCTTCGACCACGCTCAGGGCGAGAAGAAATAAAGTGCTTTATAAATTATGTAAATTGGTTTATAATAAGTAAAATGAAAATGGAGGAAGATTGAAAATTATGAAAAATATCCTTTGTCTATTTTTAGTGCTTGTAATTTCAATAAATATATTTTCATTAGAAATATCAAAGCGAAATGCGGTGAAATCAAGAAAGGGAGAATCAATATCAGATGAACAGGCATTTCTTGAAGATGCATCAGGTGATCCAGCAAAGAATGCAGTAACGATGGCTGATGCTGATTTCAATCCATTGAAGTACCTTATTTCAGGATGCGTTACATCATGTATGGTATCGGCTTACACAACAACAATGTTTTCAATTACTTTCTATACACCTACATTGATTTATTATGGATATGTGACCTCTATTGTTGGTTGTTTGGTTTCAACAATTGAATCGTATACAAAAACTCCAAAAGTACCCGATTCTTATCTCTTAAATAAGGATAATGAATATATTAATATATATAAAAGGAATTATAAAAATAGAATGAAGTGGAAAAATGCTTTGTTTTCCTTTATCGGCGGGACAGCAGGAGTTCTTCTCACTGTATTTATATATTATTTTTTGAGTAATTACACCATCAGTATATCAGTGTAATCAAAAATTTCAGGGGACGGTGCTTGAAAAAGTGGAATAATTGAATAGGAGGATAGAAAAAATTGGAAAGAAATTTACATGATATTTGGCATCACTTTATGAATTATGGAAATGGGTTTTGTTTATGTATAGTTTATAAAAATGTTAGAGAATAATTTTATACAATAAAAAGGAAATGATATGAAAAAAAGTCAAATAAAAATAATAATGATTGTATTACTATTGTTCATCTTGTGTATTAATAATGGATGTCTTACATCATTCTATTCTGCAAAAGTGGCAAAACAAGGGGATTTCCATATTGGATTAGGAGTATTAAATGAGGATGCTTATTTATATCCTCTTACATTTTATAGTTCGATTTTTTATAGATATGGGTTACCTAATAATTTTGATATTGGAGCATCGTTTAGATCAACTATGATAGTCCCTATATTAACAGTGAGTGGAAGAAAGCAGTTTAATTTTAATAATAGAATAATTGACGCAATAACTGTAGATATAGGATTGGGTGGAGGATATTTTAGTGTATTTGATGAATTTAACTGTTATATTAAAAGTAGCATTATAAAGGGTAATTTTGCATTCACATGGGGTTATGGTAAATGTTATAGATGGACTATGAATCTTTTTGATTCAAATATTTGGTATGAAGATGACCATGTTTTTACAACAAGAATATCATATGAGATTAAAATAGGTAAAATTTGTATGATGCCATTTATTTACACCAAAGCAATGCAAGAAGTTGGCTATGGAAGTCTTATTAATCTTATATTACCTACTGATGAAACTTATTCCTCTGGTAGAGGATGGCAATCAAAGTACTATGGATTGGGAATATCTATCTATTTTGACTCGGAATAGACAGGAGGAAGTGATTATTATGAATAGAAAGAAAATCATTATTTTATTTCATTTATTATTTATCTTATTTTTTCTTAATGGATGTTTTATTACTTTCTATCCTGCTAAAATTGTTAATAAAGGCGAACAAGTAATAGGATTGGGAGTTGCTGCGGAAAAAACTTCACAGAGTTTATCGCTTTTTGGTATTAATCCCTGTAATTCCTTTTTTATTAGATATGGTATATTAAATAATTATGATATTGGAATATCTATCAAAAATATATATTTAATACCATTAGTAACAGCAAGTGTAAGAAAGCAATTTGATTTTGATAATCGTATTATAAATGCATTAACTGTAGATTTAGGATGTGGTGGCGGAGGTAACTATGAACTCATTGGTTTTATTAATAGCAGTATTATAAATAATGATTTTGCAGTTACATTTGGATTTGGAGCTATACAAATTTTTCCCATTTTTAGCATTAATACTTATAATTTTACAACAAGGATTTCTTATGAAATAAAAATGGGGAAAGTAAATATTATGCCATTTTTATGTTACGAATCCTCTCAAGACTTTGATAAAGGTAGCATTCTTACGCTTATATCACCTGAAGAATATTTAATTGATGAAGAAAAATGGCAAACTAAAAAATTCGGAATAGGTGTAAGTTTTTATTTTAATATAAATCTATAGAATTTCAGGGGACGGTGGTTACCGAAGAGGTGTGCTAGTTGCTGGTGGAGAGAAGAAAGAAAGAAAAATAGAGAAGAAATATTTCGGGGACGGTGCTTGAAAAAGTAGAAAAATTGCCATTCGGCTAGCTCACGATGAAACAAAAAAATACTGGATTCTGTTGGGAATCAAATTTTTAGAGTAACAATTACAGGATTATGGTCACTGAATTTTCTAACATTTTTGTTATCAATAATTTCGCAGGAAATAAGATTTTTTGATATTGAATCACTAATGAAAAAGTAATCATTTTGCCACTTTTTATCACTTCTAATGTGTCTTAAGGTTTGAACAGGATATGGTTTATCTGTAAGTTTGAAACAATCATTTAATCCGAAATCTTCTAATCTATCAAAGAATATTTTATGTGAATTTCCTTTTTGAATTTTATCAACTTGAATGTTTGCATTAAGGTCGCCTCCGAGGATAATATTTCGTTTGGTATCAATTTTTCCCCAGAATAATCCTGTTAGATCAGACAACATTCTATGCAAATTAGTAATTGCAAATCCTTTTGCTGTTCCTGAGTTTTCCATCAAACCATAAAGAGAAATCAGAGTAAGTTCTTTTTCATTGATATATGATTTTGCAACAACAAAAGAACCGATGAAATCAGTGTCTATAAACTCTTCAACTATTTTATGCTTTTTTGAATAAATACCGGAACCCCAATTTCGATTATCACCAATTTTATGCCAAATCAAGTTATGACTTTCATTTTTCATAGTATTAGAAGGATTTGCTTCTTGAAAGAAATGAAAATCTGCATCAATTTCATTTAAATAATATTTCCATGCTTCTTTTGTATGTATCTTTCTTGACCAATATGACATATTCCAGGTTACAATTTTTATTTCCACAATCATCCTTTTGTTGGTTCTTTATAATATCATATAATTTATCTTGCTTTTGTCAACATAAGGAGAGAATTTTGGGGACGGTGCGAGAAGAAGTCAATAGTCGATGGTTGATGGTGGATGGTGGAGAGAAGAAAAGAGGAAAAACCATTTGACATCGTCGTATAAATTATATATACTAATTTACAAGTGTTGTAAAAATATACGGAGATAGTGAAATGAATAAAAAGCAAGAACTTGTAAAATTTTTTAGAAACAATGGTGGAATACTCAAATTTTCAACTATTCTTAAAGCGGATTATCATCCTGATTATCTTTCTATTTTGATAAAAGAAAAAAGGGTTAAAAAGATTGCCAGAGGACTATATATGCTAAGCGATTATCAAATCAATGAATATCCAGATCTTGTTATGGTATCTTTTCAGGCACCAAGAGGTATTGTTTGTCTTGTTACAGCTCTTTCATTTTATGAGGTGACAACTGAAATACCTAAGTATGTGGATATAGCTATTCCTCAAAATACCCATGCTTACAGGATTCATTATCCTCCTGCAAAATTTTATCACTTTAACTCAAAATCCTGGAAAGCAGGAATTGAAGAGCATACAGTAGGAGATTATAAAATAAGGGTATATAATCTTGCAAAAACGATTGCTGATTGTTTCAAATTTAGAAATAGAATTGGTATGGATGTTGTTAGAGAATCTCTTAAAATAGCTGTTACAGAAAAGCATGTAAAACCAATGGAAATTATGCAATATGCCAAAATTTGTCGTGTTGACAATATCGTAAAACCAATACTGGAAGCTATAATTTGAATAAGAATGTTAAAAATTTACCCGCATCTATTCGAGAACAACTTAAAAATAGGGCAAAAGAAACTAATCGCTCATTTTCAGAAATTCTACAGTATTATGGTATAGAAAGGTTTCTTTACAGATTTAGTCATTCAAGATATGCAGATAAATTTATTTTAAAAGGTGCTTTATTGTTTAATGTTTGGGAGATAGAAGAAAGAAGAGTTACTCTTGATAT
>CBDUZN010000147.1:0-5456 GCA_965371715.1 uncultured bacterium
TATACTCCGTCCCCAGTAAGTTGAGGCATATGTGAAGATAGGGGAGGAAGATAAAAAAACAGCAGTTGGTTTTAGAAGGATCCGACTGCTGTTTTAATAATTAGTAATAATGAAAAATGTTTTAATTGGTCATGCCGCCAAAGAGAATGCTAATATTTACATCAATTCTAAGTGGTGTATCCTGCGGGGCACTAACAATGTCTCCGCCATCTTCAAGTGTCCATTCCCATCCAAGTCCGTATGATACTCCGCCTTTAACAGCAATAGCCATCCAATCAATTATTGGTATAATGGTTATTAATGAAACGCCTGTTTCAAATCCGCCTCTATTTATCTGAGAGGTACGACCAGGATTTTGAAGTAAATCATCAATAGTTGTATTAATAAGTGGTTTTGGAGAAAGTTTTATTGTTTCTCCTGATGAACCCAATTTACCCATAATGCCTAGATGAAATAGTTTCAAATCCCATAGTTTACCAAATTCAAATGCTCCACTACCCAATGAATAATTAATTGAAAGTGAATCGGTTATAATATTTTGAGAGGAACCATATCCTGAACCACCTATCAGAAATCCATTGATCAATCCATAACCACAGCCGCCCATTGTATAATGAATATCTTTTAATTGTTCTCCGGTACTTGTTTGAAGCACATTGTTGAGTTGTGTATTGTCCACTCTGTAGTAACCAAATGATGGACCTCCAAAACCGCCGGATATACCCGCAAATAATATTGCACTTGCAAGTATTAGTGTGAATAGTACAAACACTTTTTTCAATTTACCTCCTAATTGTATTTATTATTAATACGCAATAAATACAATTATATTACATAATTATTTCATAATTATAATTTTTTCTGCATTAAACTGATCATTGATTTCTTTAATAAAATATATACCTGTTGGTAATGAGTGTTTTAATGAAATAGATTTATAACCATTAATTGACCCGGTAAATAGTTTATTAACCATTCTACCAGTAATATCATAAAGATTAATATCACAAATTCCATAACCGGTAATATTCATCATTAATGCATTATTAAATACTATATTATTATTTAGATTTAAAGTAAGAGCTTTTCCAATATCTCTATTATCAATACCTGTTGGTGTGAAGGTATATGTATCACCCTTAATGGGCAATCTATCTCCGGATGAATATATTCTCCAAATTTCTCCTTCTTCCGGATACCATAATGTATCCATAGGATATGCTCTACCAGAGTAATTGAAATAAAGAAATGCTCCTGCAATATATATTCTAGATCTTGATATTGTTGAATTATTTAAATATTCATAAGGGGTAGTTTGGGAGCCAAACAAATAATTGTATTGTTCTACTGTATCATATGGAATTATATCTGAGTAACTGGATAGGGTTGGGTCAACATATATGGAATCGCCATTAAGATGCCAATATAGATCGATATCCCTTCCTCCAAATAATGGTAAATTATCAGAAAGAGAAAGAAGAGATTCTGGATATGCAGTGCCAATATCAGTAATGATATTAATTGAATCATAAACCATCAGAAAACTATCGGCAATAGTGATTTCTAATCCAATGCCATCAAATAATGGTGAATAATAGTAATTCCCATTAATATAATATGTTGAAGCTGATTGTGAAATGTCAAATATAGCAGTATCGGATAATACTAATACACTTTCAGTGCTATCATAAACAATGTAGGGTAAATATAATTCTGAATCCAGATAAGGATAATCAAAATGAACTGCATATTTATTGTATTTTATTGAATCCTTATTACAAGCAATAGCATTTACAGAAATAGTATTATTATTCCCACCTGTTAGAGAGGATGGATCATGTGGTCTTGTGCCATTATATGAAAAGTAATCATAGGCAGAATCAGATGCCAATGAATCATCTATTGCTCTTATAAATGCTTTATAATCTCCATCGGGCAGATAATTATATGCGCTGAAACTATAATTATCATCATAGGTATTAATAATTAAAAGTGTATCATTATAATCTTCTCTTATAATTACTATATTTTTTAGAATATTATCTCCATCAGGGTCAAATATATCCCAAGTAAGATAACAGCGGTCAATTGGTATATTTGCATCAAATGCATCAATATGGGGAACACCATTTATATTTGGATTATTAATAATAACTAATCTTTTATTAGAATGTGCTTCAAAAAACCAGTGATCATAATTCCAAACATTCCATTTATATTTGCCATCTGGGAATGATAATGTATTGAAATTATATATGCCTGAATTTGCTCCTGTAAACATTAAGGCAGTATCATTATAAAAATCTTCAATATCAAATCTAAATGAATCAGTGTCAGCAAATGGCTGCCATGAGAAATTGGTATTTGAAGATATTTCTGCTCCATCAGGGGGTGCCAAAAGAGTCACTTTATTATTGAAAAAATTATTCCAAAAATTTATGATTAATAATGAATGGTTAATAAGATCATCTGGATTATTACTTATTGCTATTGCAAAAACAATTGATACAGAGTCCCCATAGGGCAGATCAAATGGTCCGCATGACATAATAAATCGTTTATCACCTGCTTGAGCTACATCTTGATTTTGTCCGGGATATCCGGCATTATTGTTACCCCATGATGGGAATGGTTCATAGGATGCTTCAGGGTCAATAGTATCATAATCCAGATGGTTGTATCCTGCTATTGCCTGATATCTTTGTTGTTTTGTTGAGGGGTCTGTTGCAAGAGTGAAAGAAACGAACGAAGTCATACCAATTTCATCTCCCATAGGAATAATATATGAACCATTATGATAAAGATCAATATCATAGGTTGCTATTGGTGATGACAGATAGACAATAGATACAATGCCCGGTGTATGTGCCCAGCCCGCTTCAGATTCAAGCTGGAATTGATAACCGGTATTTAATTGCCTTAATGAATCCGAAATTGTTAATGTATCAATAAAACCCAAAATGTCATTTGCTGATGTTCCTGATTCATTACCAATATCCAAATCGGCAGTATATGCAAAATAACACTGATTTAAATCACGAAAATCAGGATTCTCATTTTTCACTGTGATCTTAATGAACTGAATATCTTCAAGTAATGGTCCAACCCATGAATATGTAAATTGATTCACTTGAATACCCAATGGTTTATTATTCAGATCAAAATGATGTAAGGGATCCTTATCTGAATATTCACAATAAGTATCCTGCATTGATAGGGTGGAATCAAATATTATAGTTCCATTGGCATCTCTTGGAGGCCAATTGGATGTTGATTTATAAACTATTTCATATGGATTTGTATATACAGGTGCATCAGAAGCATCTCCAGGAACAAATTCACTTACACCGGAACTGGGATTATAACCAGCTGTTACCAATGTATCCCTTAATGTATCTGGTCCTGAGATGAATGTGTCCATTAATGCACCAAACCAGATGCCCGTGCCATACACATAATTTTCTGCAGGATAACCTGTGGGCCAATATCCACCCGCACTCCCTAAAATTACATTATGTCCTATAACTCCATAATTTGTTACTGTTAAATTAAGATGATTAAGATCTAACCATTCCATATCCCATTTACCCATTAATGATATTGATAATATAAAAATTAGAAATATAAGAATAAATTTTTTCATTGAAACCCCCAAATTTATTATTATTTATTATATCAAATGTATTAAATAAGTCAACAATTTTAAAATTATACTATTGCTTAATAAAATTGGTTATGATAAAATAATATCAATCATAAGATACTGGGGACGGAGTATAAATTTATAAATTTATTTTCTTGTTTTCTTGGAAAGATAATAATAACTAGTATTTCAAACATATAAAATAAAAAATTTATATATTTATACTCCGTCCCTTCTAGATAAGCAGTATTAAAAGGTGTTTAGACCAAATTTGTATATTTACTGAATCAAGCCGAATATGCGAAAAAATCATAATAATTAGATAGATACATAGGCTGTCCCTAAAATCAAGACTACTTTTATTTTGAATAACATTAGCAAGTTTAATGGAAATTTCGAATTAACATTGAAAATAATGTACAAATCATTATAATAATTAATTAATATAAAGAGGAGTATTGATGGATGCGCTTTTTAGAAGAAGAAGTATAAGAAAATATATAAAAGACAAACCTGTTGAAAAAGAGAAAGTAGAAATACTTTTAAAAGCGGGATTTGCTGCTCCTTCTGCAAGGAACTCACAACCATACAATTTTATTGTTATTGATGATAGGGAAGTGCTTGACAAAATCCCTAGTATACATCCTTATGCAAGCATGAGTTTAACGGCTACACTTGCAATTCTTGTAATGGGAGATAATACACTTCAAGAAAATGTAGATTATCTTGTACAGGATTGCGCTGCAGCAACAGAGAATATTTTAATTGAAGCAACCGAACTTTTTCTTGGCAGTGTGTGGCTTGGTGTTTATCCAAGGGAGGAAAGAATAAAAGGGATTATAGAATTATTGAATATTCCAGAAAAATTTATACCAATTTCACTTATAGTTATTGGATATCCTGCTGAGGAAAAGGAACCCTCAAATAGATTTGATGAAAAAAAGGTTTTTTACAATATATTAAATAAGGAGTAGGAAATGTTTACAAAAACAGATTTTATTAAGAGAAGAAAATCTGTAATGAAAAAAATGGATAATAACAGTATTATGATTATTAAAGCAAATCCAATTTTATTTAAGAATGGAGATACAGAATTTTTACACAAACAGGATTCAAATTTTTATTACTTAACAGGAATTAATGAAAGCGATTGTACTCTTATTCTCACAAAAATTGCTAACAAAACAAAAGAATATTATTTTACTCAAAAAAATGATGAGCATACTGTAATTTGGGTAGGGAAAAGAAAGGAAACTGATGAGATAAAAGATATTACAGGAATAGAAAGGATACTATTTAATGAGCAATTAGAAATGTATATTAAAGCATTTATGAGATCCGTCTCTGTACTTTATTATGATTTCAAATCCTATGGTAATAGTAAGTTTGATAGAAAATTACTTGAAATTAATGAATTAAAAAACCAGAATCCAGGTTTATGCTGTGTTAAGAATCTTAATCATGTGTTTGAATTAAGAACGGTTAAAAGTAATAATGAAATTAAATGTATTAAAAAGGCAATTGATAAAACAAAAGATGCAGTACTAAGGGCATACAAATATTCAAAACCCGGTATGTTTGAATACGAGATAAGAGCTGAAATTGAGTATGCTTTTAGCAAGAGAGGAACGGCTCTTCCCGGATTTCCGTCAATAGTTGCAGCAGGAAAAAATGCAACTATATTACATTATGTATCACTTGATTCAAAGGTGAAGAAAAATGAACTTATCCTTATAGATATTGGAGCGGATTATATGAATTATTCGGCGGATATTTCAAGAACATATCATGCAGGTGGTAAATTTGTTGGAAA
>CBDUZN010000148.1:0-5396 GCA_965371715.1 uncultured bacterium
GAGCAAATATAGTAAGATATGAAGCAAGTGATATAACAGCAGATTCATTTATACTGATAGACAGCACAAAGACAGAAGTAGCAAACAATATACTTATTATTGAAGATACGGATGGAGATGGAAGGAAAGAACTTTTACAGCAGAAAACCAATTCCATGGGAGGAGGGATACATTCCTATGCATTTGACCTATATGAGGATGACAATGGAGATGGCTCACTTGACAGTATATGGGCAACGGATTTTGATGTAGGGAACAATAATGATGTAATATATGGAGCGGATATGGATTATGGGGATATAGATGGAGATGGGAATAATGAAATAGTAATATGCGGAGGACGACATTTTGAGGTATGGAAAAGTACAGGGAATAATACTTATGAAAAGATATTTGAATGGACAAACCCGACATATACAACAACCCAGAGTCATATCAGATGCTTTGACTTTAATAAGAATGGCATAGATGAAATAATATATTCAGGGAGCGGGACCTATGTAGGGGATGAGAATACATTTATCTTTGAATGCAGACCATTATCAAAATTGGATTATGATAATCCTACTGATTTGGGGAATAAGATAATAAGTACCCTTATTACAGATTCAGTGTATCTATACTCAATTGATGAATTACCTGTGATAATAGATTCAATGAAACTGATAAAGGAGAATGAATTAACGCTGATACAGCCAATATATCCCTGTTCAATACCTGGAAATGATTCAATGCCTATTGAGATACAGATATACTCTGATACACAGACATTTATAACAGATACGCTAATAATATATTCAGATGATTGGTATGGAAAAGTAGATACAATAGTTATATATTCAGGCACAGATGCAGAGATAAGAATAGATAGTGCAGTAGCAAGTGATAATAGGAATGCAGGAACAGGAATTGATTATGATGATTTCGTTAAATTATACTTTAATTATCCAATTATACCAATAGATACAAGTATAATTGATTTGGATGTGGTATTGGGATTAAATAATTCCCATACTTGGTATGACGGAGAGAATAATATTAAGTATATAAGTTATATAAACAATAATAATGAAATGGTAATATTTTTATCAACGGATACGGCATTGCCAACAATAGCAGTAGGGGATACAATAGAGCCAGATTCAGTAAGCATAAAGGATGAAAGAGACTATTCCTATCTTAAAAAGCCAATAATTATTACAGGTAGTTTTGACCCAACTGGAATAAACCAGCCGCCAGCTATCAGCCCCCAGCCACCAGCTGAATTGATCATTAACTATCAACCATCAACTATTGACTTATTCTATTCCATTCCTAACAATCAACAAACAACATTAACAATATATGACATAACAGGTAGAGAAATAACAAACAAAACTCATACTAAACAAGGAATATACAAATTAAACCTATCCACTTATCCCAAAGGCATATACTTTATCAATCTAAAAACAACAAACAAAACAATATCAAGAAAGATAATAATGTTTTGAAAGAATGATTTATTAATATTAAATTTAGAAAATACTAGATTTTCGCCACATCCTTAGACCCGCCTAGGTGGGGCGAATCTGTGACCCATTTTCACGGGAATGACGCATCTACAGCAGGTTTGTGATGCGGGATAGTTGGGGACGGAGTTTGGAATTTTGGAATTTTTTCTACACACTTTATAACTGCTGAACAATTAATAACTTATATTACCCAAAATAAAAAATCCAAAATTCCAAACTCCGTCCCCTCTGGAAAAGCAGTAATAAATGGTAATTCAGAAAATTGATGAGAATAAATGTTGAAGAAAATATGTGATTTCTGTGTTTTTACAATTAATGTGACATTTTTTTATGATAATTACACATCAAAATCACACTATTGACTTTAATATTTATGACAATATAATGAAATAATGAAGAATTATTACAAAATATTAGGCGTAAAAGAAGATGCTTCAAAAGCAGAAATAAAGAAAGCATATATATCCCTTGCAAAGAAATATCATCCTGATAAATTGAGTGAGGAAGATAAAAAAAATGATATTTTTTCAGATATTTCCGAGGCATATACCGTTCTCTCAAATGAAGATAAAAGAAAAGATTATGATATAAAATTAGATAAGATGAAAAAAGGCGAAGATGTTGAAAAGCATCAGAGAGAAGAGAAATTTGAGAAACTTATTTTAAAAGCAAAAAGAAAAATCAAATCCAAAAATTACAATGAAGCAATGATAAAATTAGAAAAAATAAATCAATTCTACAAATATTCAGATCAGAAACCTACTCCAGAAATTAATTCATATACAGGATTTGTAATGTATATGACAGGTAAAAATAAGAGGGAAGCAATTATATTTATGGATAATGCAATTACAGAAACAATGTTTAATGATGAAGATATTCTTCTCAATCTTACAGAGGTTTATTATATTGCCGGTGAGAAACTGAAAGCCCGTGAATTATTGAAAAAAGCAGTTAAATTGAATTCAAGAAATAAAAGAGCAATTAGAATAAAAAAGCACTATGATCCTAAAAAGAAATCTTTACTTGATATAATCTTTAGGAGAAAATAATGGATATTGATCGCTTAATTAGGGAATCCGCAGAAAAAGTAGATGGATGTATTGCTGTATCTTTGGTAGGAACAGATGGAATTGCATTGTCAACCTTTACTAAGGGTATCAATACTGATCTGTCTCTTGCAGATGCTCAACTAGCTACGCTATCAACTACTGCTGAAACTATTTCAAAGGAAATCGGAGCGGGTGATATTGATGAGATTATTCTGGTAACAAAAAAGATGGTTATTGTTAGTGGTTTAATTGGAGAAGATTTCTATATTTATTATGCATTATCAGGACAAAAGCAGAATGCAGGACTTGCAAGATATGAGATTAAGAGATTGGCAAAAGAATTAAAGGAATTTCTATACTGATTAATGTTTAATGAAATATTTCTTATATTATTGTCTCTGATAACAGGGATAGTGTGTGCATTTAATGGTATAAATCCATTAATATGTCTTATATTCATATTTTCTTCTATTATTAAAAAGAGAATTATTATTAATATTGCATTATCTGTATGTTTTATTTCAGGATATATTCTATTTACTTCAATACCTATTTATAATTTAGAAAGCAATAATATTAGAATGACAGTTAAGGTAGATAGAACATTAAAATATGGTTATATTGTAAAGAATAAATACAATTTTCTTATGAACAGCAGTGAAGGATTTTTTGAAGGTGATAAGATTGATGCATCTTTTCATATAAAGACATTGAATAAAAATAGTGATTTTGAGAATTATCTTATTAGAAGTAATATTTATCATTCAATAAAACCAAATGAGATTTTCAGTGTAAATCAGGGAAAGGGGATTTCTTCATTAAGAACAAAATTGATTAACAGGGTAAGAAATCTTTTTAATGATGATGCTGGGGGGTTTATTAATTCTGTTTTATTAGGTTACAAAAATGATTTGAATCCCGCATTAAAAGAAGCATTTTCATCAACAGGTACTGCACATTTTCTTGCTATTAGCGGACTTCACACCGGGATTATTTATTTATTTTTAGTTTTTCTATTATATATATTCCCTATCCCGAAAAATATCAAAACAATGATTGTGCTAATAATTCTGATATTTTATGTATTTATTACATATGGAAATCCACCGGTTGTTAGAGCATCAATATTTATCCTGCTTGCTGAAATAGCATATATATTAAAAAAACCGCTTAAAGTTGAAAACATCATTTATATTGCTGCAATAATTATTATTATAATTAACCCATATTCTGTATTTTCCCTATCATTCTGGTTATCATTTTTATGTGTTTATGTAATTATTAAATTAATGGCTTTATTAAATACAAAAAAACCTATTTTGGGATATGTGTTTCTTTCTATTATGATACCTATATGTACATCACCTGTAATTCTATATTTTTTTAATAGATATTATATTCTAACATCAATATTAACATTATTACTTATTCCCGTTTTTACAGTATTTTTACCAATATCAATAATTGCTGCTTTTACCGGTAATATATTTATTATTAATATATCAACTTTTATCTATAAGATTATTGAAGCAATTGTTTTTACTGGAAATACAATACCTGTTCAGATAAATATAAAACCTGATTTGCCGTTTGTTATTATTTGTTTATTATATATTATTTATGCTTTAAACAGGAAATATAAAGAAACAATATTCATATCTCTAAGTGCATTAATCTACTCAATCATTGTCTTGGTTTCAACTATTCTTTTTTAAAACCAATATTATTTGATTTATCATCTATATTAATAATGCCTATTTCCTTTTCAAATTTTTCTATTGTTGTTTTCAATGATTTCATAAATGCCTTTGCATGAATTGGTGTCATAATTATTCGCGTATGTACATTTGCTTCCTTAATTCCTGGAAGAAGTTTAGCAAAATCAAATATGAATTCGGAATGTGAATTCGCAGTTAGTACAAGATTGGAATATTTTCCTTCTGCTACTTCTTTATCAATCTCAATCTTAATGTTTTTTTTGTCCATTTTTTTCTCCATTTTTGTTGACTGAATTATTATTTAAACTATAATACAATTATGAAATTAAAATTTATTTTTACATTTTTAATTATTATAATGCTTTTAAGTATATTCTCAAGTAGATTGTTGAATTATGATGATTTGCATTATATTACACAAAGTAAACTAATTGAAGAATATGGACATAATGATGCTTTTAATAGGGAAGTGAATTTTCTTGGAAAAACATATACCAGTAATGATGGCACACATTCAAAACTCCCTGCTTATTTTTATCTGATTCTTAAAAAAACTTTATCACATTACAGTTTTTTTCATTTAATAATATATATTCTATATGCAACAATGATTTTTCCTGTTTATTTTATATTGAAAAAATATAACACTAAGTACCATTTTCTAAAAACATTACTATTTATTTCAATGCCGGCTTTAATATTGAATGCTAATTCATTTATGACAGACATTCCCGGATTAATATTATTTATATGGGCCTTATATCTTTATAAATGCCGGAAAGATAAAATTTCACTTATTATTTCTATTTTATTGTTTATTGTTTCTATGCTTATGTCTTATATATATGGTTATTTTTTGATTATTTTATTTATTGATCTAATGTTCCAAAAGAAGAAAAACATTAAATCCTTTCTTTTAATTATTCTTTTCACACTAATTATTCTCGTAATTTTGACACTCACAGGTAATGTTGTTTCTCCTATTACTGCTTTGAAGTGGCCGGGTTCTGAAACTTTGTTTAATTATCATAAAACAGGTATGAAATTTTTATCATTATTTATGCTTATGGGATTTTTCTCATTATTTAATTTATTCAATAAATATACATATA
>CBDUZN010000149.1:0-5366 GCA_965371715.1 uncultured bacterium
GGAGGCATAAATGAGTTTAGCATATACAGAAAAAGTAATAGAACATTTTAAACATCCAAGAAATGTGGGGGAAATTGAAAACCCTGATGGAAAGGCAACAGAAGGCAGTTCTGCATGTGGAGATATGATTTCAATATATATAAAGGTTGATAAAAATACAGGGAAGATTGAAGATATCAAATTCCAATCATATGGATGTGCATCAAACATAGCAACGGGTTCTATTGTTACGGAACTTGCAAAGGGGAAAACAATAAGTGAAGCAAAGAAAATTTCATGGCAGCAGGCAGCGGATGCACTTGGAGGACTGCCTCCTATTAAACAACATTGTTCAGTCCTTGCGGTGGATGGACTTAGGGCAGCTATTCGTGATTATGAGGAGAGGAATGGACTTTTAAAGGATAGAAAGACATCAACAATAGCAATCATTAATGAACGATTAAGCCATGTAATAAATCCACTTACAGGGATGAATGTTGTGAAGTCACGATTAATAAAAAAGATTGAATTAATAAATAAGGAAATAACTATAATTATTAACATTTCTTCAAATCATCAATTTGCAAATTCCCTGAAAGAAGATATTGTTGAAAAGCTGAATGCATTATGGGATATTGAAAAAGTAAATATAAAATTTACAGAATAAGCAATGCAGATGATATTAAATGTGTTTAAAGAAATGTGGATTTTACTTCTTGAAATGTCACCATATCTATTATTTGGCTTTCTTATTGCAGGATTCTTACATACAATTCTTGATAAATCATTTATTTACAGGCATTTGTCCGGGAAAAATAGTTTTTCAATTATCAAAGCAACATTAATGGGTATTCCCCTTCCTGTGTGTTCTTGCGGAGTTATTCCCATTGCTGCACATTTGAAAAAAAACGGAGCAGGCAAAGGATCTGTGCTGGCATTTCTAATTTCAACGCCTACATCAGGAATAGATTCAATTCTTGCAACATACGCATTGATGGGACCTATATTTGCAATTCTAAGACCAATAGCATCCTTTTTTGGAGGGTTTTTAGCTGGCATACTAAGTAATAATATTGATAAAACGCCGGAAATGGAAGAAAAGGATGATTGTGATATTTGTGAAAGCGATATTAAAGAAAAAGAGAAAGGGTTTTTTGGGAAAACAAAGGAAATAATAAGATATGGATTTGTAGATCTTATTGAAGATACCGGCAAATGGCTTGTGATTGGTATTGTTGCAGGAGGACTTATCTCTGCACTTTTGCCGCAAAGTATTATTGAAATATATTTAAGTAATACATTTTTGTCATATATCCTTATGATAATTATCGCAATTCCGCTTTATGTATGTGCAACAGGATCAATCCCTATTGCCGCCTCATTAATATTAAAGGGATTGTCTCCAGGAGCAGCACTCATTTTTCTTATAGCAGGACCGGCAACAAATACAGCAACAATTTCATTCATATATGGGAAATTTGGGAAAAAAACATTCATAATATATTTATTTTCAATTATCATTACAGGACTACTTTTCGGAATATTATTTGATTATATTTGGAATATTTCAGGATTAAGTAATTCTTTTTTTGAGGGTGGGATGAAAATGCTGCCATTATGGTTAAAACAGGTCTCTGCTATACTGCTTACAGTACTTATTTTAAGAATGTATGCCATTAAAATAATTAGTAAATTTAATAAAAAAGGAATAAAAGGCAAATATAAAGAATTTTTTTTATCAAATATGACCTGTGCACATTGTGAAAAAAATATAACAAATGCATTAAAGCAAATAGATAATATTGAAGATGTAATAATAGATTTAGAAAATAGAAAGGTAATGGTTTTTGGTGATATTGAAAATGAAATAATTATTAAAACAATAAACAGTGCAGGATATACAGTAAAGGAATAAACAATATTACTTTTTGTTAATATAATCAATAAAAATCATATTAGCTAACAAATCAGCAAACAATGAACATGCTTTTTCTGTTAGATGACACGGATCATCAAAATAAAGTCCTGTATCCGGAAGTAAGCCATGAGCATCAAAGAATAAAGTAATGTCTTTTTTTAATAGTAAAATACTATCATGTTTTTTTAATCCTTTTATTATATTTCCCTTGTTACCCCATATTTGCATTGAATATTTATGTTTATCATAATCCAGATTTCTATTCAAAAACAACTCATTTGAATAATTCAATGGAATATAATAAGCATATCTTCCAATTATAAGTTTTTCTTTTTTGCTATTCGCATTATTAATTATGCTATTAATATTATCATTGAATGCTACAATTGTTTTTATTGAGTCGCCATAAACAATCCATTTCTTTACAAGAGCATTTCTTGGAATGAATTTATCAATTCCAAATTTTCTTAAAAATTTTAAATATAATAAATGAATAGTTAGAGGAAAAGTCAAAATAGATTTTTCTTTATGAGCAAAAACAGTATAAATACTTTTATACCAAAAATTATGAGAATAATCATTTTTATATTTACTATGAATAATATTATTGTTTCTTAAATCATTGATTGAATGATAGAATAATACATAATCAAAATGCTCATCTTTAAATAGAGGGTATTTAATTTTTGAATCCATTGAAGTATGGGCAGATTGGGAAACATTGATAACCGTAACCAAAGTATCCAGCAAAATAGACAATTTTTTTTCCAATTGTATTTCAATACTGCCGTGTTTTGAATTTAATACGGATGCTCCCAATAGTAAAATCTTAATACTGTTAGGGTTGTTTTTATACTCCTGTTTGGCATTATATACCTCAGGATAGAACCCATAGATGATTTCCGAAGAATTAAAAAAGGGAACATCATATTTGATTTTCCAAAAAGCCCTTGATACAATTTCCAAACCAAGAATAAGGATTGTAATATTTAGAAAAACTAATATTAATATTTTTTTCTTTTTCATTAATCTATTCTATATTCAATATATATTATGTCAATGTGTAAAGATAAACAACTTATACTGTTGGCTAATAAGAACAGCATATTTATAATATATGTATGATTAATGCATATTCTGTTCCAATAAATGACAAAATAACCTTTAAAAAAATATTGAAAGGGGGGTAAAATGTTATATTTAGGAACAAGTGGATACTATTATAAAGATTGGATTGGAACAGTTTATCCAGAAAGAACAAATATAAAAACAATGTTTAATGAATATGTGAATATCGGATTTAATACAGTTGAATTGAATTTCTCCTATTACAGACAGCCCTCTGAAAAAATGTATATTACCGATTACATGGCAGAAACAAAGACTGGTATAATCCAAAAGAAAGATATAATTATAATGATGCTGAATTAAAAAATTTTGCTTCGGAAATTAATATGATTTCGGATAAAGCAACAAATATTTGTGTGTTTTTCAATAATTGTCATGGTGGTTTTGCATTAACCAATGTATTAAAAACAAAGCAAATGATTGAAGCTCATAGTAAAAACAAAAACTATGATATTGATAATAATAAATATTTTGTTATAATAATAATATGAAAGATATCTATAAATGTAATAAACCTAATAAATTATTTAAGGATCTATCTAACAATAAGTTAAATAAAATAATAAATTGATGAAGATGGATAGAAAAATGAAAGACAAGAACTTGATAACAAATAAATTTGACTTAAATAAGCGAGTGGTTCTTTATAATGGTGATTGTCTTGATCTTCTAAAACAAATCCCTGACAAATCTATTCAACTAATTATTACATCACCTCCCTACAATATTGGCAAAGAATATGAAAAGAAAATATCTTTAGATAAATACATTGATCAACAATCTTCTATTATCAGAGAATGCAAAAGAGTTCTCGCAGAAACGGGTAGCATATGTTGGCAAGTCGGAAATTTTGTCAAAAATAGTTCTATTATACCAATTGACACAATTTTGTATCAAATATTTACGGATTTAAATTTAGTAATGAGAAATCGTATTATTTGGCATTTTGAACATGGGCTTCATTGTTCGAAAAGACTATCAGGAAGATATGAAACTATAATCTGGTATACTCACAAAACGAAGAATTATGTTTTTAATTTAGATCCTATAAGAATACCTCAAAAATATCCAGGTAAAAAATATTTTAAAGGTCCAAAAGCAGGTCAATTTTCATGTAATCCTCTTGGAAAAAATCCCGGAGATGTATGGAGTATCCCAAATGTAAAGAATAATCACATTGAGAAAACAAAACATCCTTGCCAATTTCCAGTTGAGCTTATTGAGCGATTTGTTCTTTCTTTAACAAATGATAACGATTGGGTATTAGATCCATTTCTTGGAGTTGGGACGTCTATTATCGCAGCTATGTTGCATAACAGATGTGGAGTAGGAGCAGAAATAAATAAAAAATATTTAGGGATTGCCAACGAAAGGATTAATAAATTCTTAAAGGGAGAATTAAGAACTCGCCCAATGAATAAACCGATTTATAACCCCAACGGAAATAATGAAAAAAACATACCAAAAAAAAATGCGAAAAAACATAGCAATACTCAATTAAAATTATTTGAAAGCAAAGGGGAATGTAATTATGAAAATAATTGAAACATACTCACACCTAAATGGATTAGAGTTTATTCTTGTACATAAGCCAAAGTTATGGAGTGAAATTAAAAAAGTGATAAAAAATGTTGATGGGGAAAAATGTAGAACTAAAATATCAAAAGAAAAAAGGATGAAGGGGCAAATGCTTTTTAGTCCAATTGATATGAATAAATTATTCAAAAAGAAACTTGAGAAATTAAAGTGGAAAGAAAACCGTATTAGCTATTGGGTTACAAAGGATGAAAAACTTATCAGAAAAACTTTTAATTTATCTGCAAATGAACAAAAAAAAATCATAGAAGAACATGGAAATAAACCAATAGCAAGTTATAACCAAACAGATTTTGTAAAAGATAGAATTGCCATTGAAGTTCAATTTGGTAAATATTCTTTTGTTGCCTATGATTTATTTGTCAAACACCTTGCTTTTTATATTGGTGATAAAATTGATGTTGGAATTGAAATATTGCCTATGAAATCACTTCAGGCACAAATGAGTTCGGGTCCAGCATATTACGAAGGCGAACTATATAATGTAATCAGACAAGGTCGTGGTGTGCCAGCTGTGCCACTTGTTATTATAGGAATTGATGCATAATCAAAACACTGTTTTATTATTGTGATTGTGGTTAATTTTGAACTATTTCAAATGGCAGAGATTAGAAAAGCAGAAATCTTTCTATTTAAGAACATCAATTCTTATTTTATATTTATAACTTTTTTTCGTAGAATATAATTTCATATATAATTTCAATGATTTGACTTTATATGATTTTTTATTGGTTATGCGGTATAA
>CBDUZN010000150.1:0-5316 GCA_965371715.1 uncultured bacterium
GTTCATGCACCTTTCAAAAATCAGGATATTTCATCGGAAGACGAATATCTTAGAAAAAAATCAATAAGAAATATTGAGAAATCCATATTGATAGCAGATAGAGTAAAAGCATCTTATGTTATTGTTCATTGTTCCGGAAAGATTGAGAGTAATGCCGATAATAAAAAGTTATTGGAAAATGCTGTGAGATCCCTTAATGAAATAAAGATAATGGCAAATGTAAATGAAATTACTCTGCTTGTAGAAAACACAATTGAAAATATGATTTGCCATAGCATTGATGAAATGAAACATATTGCTGAAAAAGGATTTTCATTATGTTTTGATTGGGGGCATGCCAATATTATATCCGGAAATCCTATTGAGTTTTATAATGCAATTAAAGATGATGTAAAGATCATTCATTTCCATACAAATAATGGTGAACAAGATGAACACAATTTTAATGAACAGGTTTTTAGAACAATGCTTGATAATGTGGATAGCAATGTAATTATTGAATTAGAGCCAGATAATCAATATATATCAATTAATCAAATAGCAGAAATAATTAAAACATTATGAATATTATAATTAAAACAGATAAAGAAATAGAAATAATGCGTGTATCCGGTAAAATACTTGGACAGATATTATTATCATTAAAGGATATTATAAAAGAAGGTATAAAGACATCAGATATTGAAGTGTTTATCAGAAAACAACTTAAAAAGAATAAAGTGAAATCACCATTTCTCGGCTATAAGGGCTATCCTGCTGCATCATGCATTTCGGTTAATGAAGAAATTGTTCATGGGATTCCATCAAACAGGAAACTCTGTGAAGGAGATATAGTTAGTGTTGATCTGGGTGTGGTTTATAAGGGCTTTATTACTGATGCTGCAAGAACATTTCCAGTTGGGAATATTGACAAGGCAGCTAAGAATTTGATAAGTAAAACAAAAGAATCATTTATTAATGGAGCTAAAATGGCAGTGCAGGGGAATCATCTATATGATATTTCTTATGCAATACAAAATACAATTGAAGAAGCAGAATTATTTCTTGTAAGGGACTTTGTTAGTCATGGAACAGGGAAAAAATTACATGAAGATCCATCATTTACAAATTTCGGAATCCCTGGCACAGGTCCTGTTCTTAAAAAAGGAATGACATTGGCAATTGAACCAATGGTAACAATTGGAGATTTCAATGTAAAAATTCGTGATGATGGCTGGACAGCAGTAACTGCTGACAATGGTTTGTCAGCTCATTATGAAAATACTGTTTTGATTTTGGAAAATACATTTGAAATTCTAACTGAAATATAAAGGAGTCATTATGACTAAGAATCTTTTTTATAAAAAAGAGAATGCATGGAAAGGATATTCAGAAAAAGAAAAAAAAGCAGTAATGAATTATGCTGAACAATATAAGGCATTTCTTCAAGTATCCAGAACGGAAAGAATTACTGTACAATATATGAAGAATGAAGCAAAGAAACATTCATTCGGTAAAGGTAAAAAATTTATTATTGATAATAGCAATAAATCAGTGGCTCTTGTATCATTAGGAACAATAACCCCATTAAAAGGAATTAAATTTATTGGTTCTCATATTGATGCACCTAGAATTGATATTAAGCAAAACCCATTATATGAGAAATTCGATCTTGCTCAATTGAAAACCCATTATTATGGTGGAATCAAGAAGTATCAATGGTTAAGCAGGCCATTAGGTATTTTTGGTGTAATATTAACAGAGAGTGGAAAAAAGATTGAAGTGAAAATAGGGGAAAAGGATAGTGATCCGGTTTTTGTTATTAGTGATTTACTTCCCCATTTATCAAAAGATCAGAGTGGAAAAACTGTTTTTTCAGCATTTGACGGAGAAAAACTTAATGTAATATTTGGCTCAATACCTTTAAGTAGTAAGGAAAAGGATTGTGTTAAAGCTAATGTTCTAAGTATTCTCAATAAAAGGTATGGTATAATTGAAGAGGATTTTATTTCAGCAGAACTTGAAATTGTACCTGTTGACAAAGTCAGAGATATTGGAATGGATAGAGGGCTTATCGGCGGATATGGGCATGATGACAGAGTTTGTGCTTATACTTCTGCAACTGCACTTTTTGACAGTAAAAATAAGCATACTGCTGTTGCTTTGATGTTTGATAAAGAAGAAACCGGGTCAGATGGGAAAACAGGGGCAAATGGCAGATTTATTGAAGATATTGTAATTGAGATATTGGAAAAAAGTAAGATTAAACCAACTTTTGCTAATGTGAGAAAAACAATGAATAACAGTGAAATGTTATCTGCAGATGTTAGTGCAGGCATTAATCCGGATTATCCCGAAGTACATGATATCAGGAATGCAGCGATTATGGGTAATGGAATAGCAATAGTGAAATTTGCCGGCACAAGAGGAAAAGCAAATACAAATGATGCCAGTGCTGAATTTACTAATAAAGTGCGCAATATTTTTAATAAAGGTAAGGTAGTATGGCAGAGTGCAGAGCTTGGTAAGGTTGACCAAGGTGGAGGCGGTACTATTGGTAAATTTATAGCACAGCATGGAATAGAGGTGATTGATTGCGGTCCTCCGCTTCTTGGTATGCATTCACCATTTGAAATTGTTAGTAAAGCCGATCTTTATGAAACACATAAGGCATATAGGGAATTTTTTATTTCCCTTTAATTGCTTGATAAATATTATAATGAGTATATAATTTGAGAATAATAAGGAGATAATAATGAAAAAAGTGATTTCATTAGTAATTTTATTTTGCTTTTTCGTCACATATGCATTTCCGCAAATAGTGCCGGGGAATTTTTATTTTTCTCCTGAAGAACAGGGAATGATGCTTATAAGAGTAAATGTATGGGGTAATGCAGTAAAACCAGGTAGTATTTTGGTGCCGGATGGCACTGATTTAATAGGAGCAATTTCTTTTGCGGGAGGTCCCGGGAATGATTCAGATACCAGATCTATTATGTTGATACATGCTGATGGAAGTAAAGTAAAATGTAGCATTGGGCGATATAATAAGGAAGAGGATAGAAGACATAATCCTATACTAAAACCCGGAGATACAATTATTATACCAAACAATTTTTGGTATACTTTTACAAAAGGGGTTTCATTTATTTATCAGATAGCTGTTATTTTCTATACAGTATTCCAGATATGGGATATGGCTGATACATTCATAAATCCTTAATCAGGAGTTGTACAATGAAAAAGGTTCTTATTACAGGAATAACAGGGCAGGATGGTTCATATTTAGCTGATTTTATGCTTGAAAAGGGATATGAAGTACATGGAATGGTTAGGAGAGCAAGTACTGAAAATGATGAAAGGATTGAACACTTAAAAGGGAAAATTCATATTCATCAGGGTGATTTGCTGGACTTTATGTCACTTGTTGAATTGATAGATACAGTGAGACCGAATGAAATATATAATTTGGCTGCACAATCATTTGTGCCTACTTCATGGAATCAGCCGGTTTTAACCGGGGAATTTACCGCTCTTGGAGTTACAAGAGTTCTTGAGGCAATAAAATTGATTGATAGAAAAATAAAATTCTATCAGGCATCCAGCAGCGAAATGTTCGGAAAGGTACAGGAAATACCTCAGAAGGAAACAACAATATTTTATCCAAGAAGCCCTTATGGGGTTGCAAAGGTTTATGGACACTGGATAACAATAAATTATAGAGAAAGTTATGATATATTTGCATGCTCAGGCATTCTCTTTAATCATGAAAGTCCGAGAAGAGGCAGAGAATTTGTAACACGAAAAATCACCGATACTGTTGCCAAAATAAAATTAGGAATTGATAATAAATTGTATCTTGGAAATATGGATGCAAAAAGGGATTGGGGATTTGCAGGTGATTATGTTAAAGCAATGTGGGCAATGTTGCAGCAGGATAAACCGGATGATTTTGTTATTGCAACAGGAGAAACCCATTCAGTTAAAGAATTTGTTGAATTATCATTTGATAGAGTTGGTTTGGATTGGAAGAAATATGTTGAGATAGATAAATCATTATTTAGACCTGCTGAAGTTCATCAACTTATTGGAGATGCTTCAAAGGCAAAACGCATATTAAAATGGGAACCAACAGTTTCATTTAAGGAATTAATTAATATGATGATTGATAGTGATATGGAATATTATAAGAAAAAAATAGGATAATTAATGCATAATTCAATAGAAATACCATTATTCATTGAAATTGAGGAAAATGGACTTCATCTCATTAATGAAACATTAAGAAGATTAAATATTCATATAAACAATCCATTAATAGTAACAGACAAGGGTAAATCATCAGAATATGCATTGATTGTAAAAAGAGAAATGGATATTGATGATGATATGGTTGTTTATGTTGAAAACAATACTATTGAACAGGTAGATATTGTAGAAAAATTTGCACGAAAGAAAAAATGCGATTTTATTATTGGTGTTGGTGGAGGACTTGCACTTGATATTTCAAAAATGGCTTCTTATAAATTTGGAAGTTATTTTATTTCCATTCCTACATTACCTTCACATGATGGAATTTCTTCACCGGTTGCATCACTTCGCGATGGTAATGTAAGAAAAAGCATGGGTGCGGCAATGCCTATGGGCATTATTGTTGACCTTGATGTAATGGTTGATGCACCAAAGAAATTTATACATTCGGGTATTATGGATTTACTTTCCAATCATTCTGCATTAATGGATTGGGAATTAGCTTTTAATAAGGGCTATGAAGTAAGATTTAATGGATTTGCTAAGGCAATTGCATCTTCTGCTGCTGATAATGTACTTAATTATCCTTATGATGATATATTAAGTAAAGAGTTTCTTCATTTAAGCATCAATTCATTAGTTCTTTCCGGTATTGCAATGGAAATTGCAGGTTCATCAAGACCTGCTTCAGGAGCCGAACATAATTTTTCTCATGCATATGATATGCTGTATCCTGATAATACATTACTTCACGGAGAGAAGGTTGGAGTTGGAACTCTTATTATTTCATTTATCAGATCAAAAAAAGAATATGAAAGAATGTATGCATGCTATAAGAGATTCAATTTAATTGAATCAATCAGGGAATTGAATATTCCTATTGATAATATTATTAAATCAGTATTGAAAGCAAAAGAAATAAGACAAGATAGATATACAATTCTTACAGAATCATCCATTTCACATAATGAAGTGGAAAAAATTGTTAGGGAAATTTTTTAAATTGTAGGCGTTTGTGAACCGCCATTGCAACTAGCGTGAGTTTATTAAAGTCACAATAAAATAAAAGAAAATCAAATAATAACA
>CBDUZN010000151.1:0-5300 GCA_965371715.1 uncultured bacterium
AAAAGTATTTCAACAGATAGGTATTGGGATTAGTTTCTATTTTGATTTATTATAATTTTATAAGGAGTTAACATGAAAAAATTTATTCTACTTGTTTTATTAATAATTAGTATTCTTGTTATTATTGCAGAAAATATACCTATCATTTTTATACATGGAATTCAGAGTGAAGCCTCTTATACTGTTGGTTGGAATACTTGGGGAAAACATGTAAAAACATCTTATAATGTAATTAATTTTCAAGGGTATGAAGGATATAAAGCATATTCAAAAAATTGTAATAAATACACTTCTTTACTCCCAGGATTAAGTATGAAAACAATGTTTAATTTTTCATTTTATCTTGAAAGTGATAATCCTGGTGTATTTTCAATTTCAAACGAGAGTGCTCCTGTAGGGTACAAAACATTCACTTATTATAATGATGCTGGAAGCGAGGTAACAACAACAATAGTTTTTCCTCCATTTTTAAATTCATCATATATTGATGTTTCATATGATTCTATTGTAGAAATGCCAAGATATATGTATGGTTTGCAACTGAAAAAGTTTAAATATAATGACAAAACATATATTGGTTATGGCTTAAGTTCTGGTGGTAAGAAATATGCTGATTCTTGGAAGAATAATAGATATGGAGAACAATTAAGTATATTTATTGATAAGGTTTTAAAAGCGACAGGAGCACTCAAAGTGAATCTTGTATGTCATTCAATTGGTGGTGTTGTTGCGAGATCTGCGATTATAGGATATGGCAGTTCTTTAACAGTTAATAAACTAATTACTATTGGAACACCACATAAACCAATGGAAGCAGATGCAGGAGAATTATATACGCGTTGGTTTGGGGGATACACAAATTGGCAAAAAGATGGAGAATTATTAGAATTAAGCGTTGATATTGATATGTTTGAAGTAATTCAATTTATAGATTTGCTTAAAGGAGAAGAAAGGGATTTTGCAGAATTTTTAGGTTATAATGTATCTCCAGTAAAAATGGTATGTATATCAGGAGACAGAAAAGCGGGACCAGGTAGATTATACCTATTTGATAAAAATGATGGATTTATATTTAATAGTCTTTCACAGCTAAGTAATGCTTTAAGCAATCCTATAATACATGCAAGTCATTCTTTGGGATCAACATTTGAAAATGAATTTTCCCCTGAACTTGGATTATACACTTGTTCTTATACAACAAACTTTATAAAAAATTGGATTATTGATAATAAAGATAAAATTCCTCCTTATGTATATATGAAATCTCCTACACGGAATTTCATTACAAATTTATTAAATATGCCTAGGAATAAACTTTACATTGAATTTGATTCTAAAGATATGAATAATATAGATTCTATTAATATTTCTATCAGAAATTCATTAGATGAATTAATAGAGGGTGATATTACCGATTTTATTCCATTATCTAATGAAGATTTTGAAATTGATAATAATTCACTGATGAGACAACCAGAAATGGAAGATGTAACAACATCATTTGATTTTGTTTTTATAAATGTACCGCCAGAAGACAAATATACTATAAATATTGTATCAAAAGATGGTTTAGATAATATTGGAACATATAAGCATTATTTCTATATAGATAGAACCCCACCAGTAATTACATCTGAGACAATTGATGAAGCATTGAGGGTGTCACAACGATTAAGTGATAATTTTTATGTTATGTTGAATATTGAGGATAATTTTGGATATGTGTTCTCCAGATTAAAGACATTGGAGAGGTGGTATGAAAATGAAGTAGATGGAACAATTATTGGAAATGATTTTTCTGACTATAATTATCTTGGACATTTAATGCATAGTTTTCCATTAGATAGTGATTATGAAGACGGATTATATGAGATTTTAATAAGAGCAGAGGACTATGCAGGAAATGATGTGACAGCAATAGTAAAATATGTTGAATTTGATGGAACTCCTCCTGAGATTGAATTTGATCCTGTTTTACCGAGTACATTTGAATTCACATTAGCAAATGAAAGTTACGATATAGCATATAAAACAAATGAATTTACAGAAGGATATATAATCATAGTTAATGCAGAAGACAATTTCACACTTTATGATGAAGGGAATATCAATGATGAAGATTATATAAGGGGAGAAACAGATGATTTATTCTATGTATTGAATTCAGAGAATACATCACATTATCCTGATGGAGAATACACAATAAAATTCAAATATATGGATGATTTGGGTAATGATTCAATTTATGCTGAGCTTCCTGTAATTATTGATAGAACAGGTCCAAGAATAAAGCAGGCAATTGCAGAACCATTTGTATGTGTAAATGGAGATGAGCTTAAGGTATCATTTATTTTATCAGAGGAAACAGATAATAGCAGTAATACAGGTGAAGTGATTTACAAAATTTATAAGAATGAAGATTTATTAAATTCCTTTAATGTTATGCTTCCTGCGAGTAGGATATTGAAGATTAATTATTCATATATTGTTTTAGAAACTGAAAATGCGAGACAAAATTTAAGAATTACAGCAGAAGACCAAAATGGAAACATTAATTCAACTTATATAAATTATATAGTGAACACACTTGGCGTATTGATTACACAACCAGAGGAAGGTGCAATATTAAATAAAGGTGTTTATGCAATAAAAGGAATAGCATCAGATCCGAATATAACAAATAGTTATAAATTCAAGGAATTCACAGTACAGTATTTATTTGATGGCTCATTGAACAATGATAATATATGGGTTCCTTCTCATTTAATGGGAAGGGATGTGAATATATCAAAATATCCTGTAAATTACGAGGATATATTGGGATACATTGATTTAAAGAGTATCTATGATGATGCTGCAGTGCCAGAATCAGGAGAATATGAAATTGGTATTGTAGTAACTGCTTATGAAGATGTTACAGATGAATGTATTGCAGATACTAATTTTATTACAATAAATGATGTTGAATCAATGAGTTTTCCAACTATTCAAAGTTTTATTTTTGAGTATGAAGAAGACTTTGCAACAATTTCATATAATATAATTAATAAATCATCTGAAATAGATTTGGCAATTATTAATAGTAACAATGAATTGGTCTATAGGTTTAATGCAGAGAATTACTATTGTTTTGAAGAAAATATATCAATGCCAGACAATGATAAGGTATATGTGTATAAAGATGAATTGGGGAATTACTATATTGAATCAACAGAGAATGTGAATAATGTAATTGTTACATTAAGTGATGTGAACAGTATAATTGTTGAAGGAGATATTAAAGAAAATATTAAAGAAAATGAAGAGCAATATATACTTAATGGAGTAGGAAAAATCACATTTATACCTAATGATGTAATCAATGAAACAGCGATTATAAGCAGTCCTGATTATAATCAGTTTATTGTGGGTGAGAATATTGAATCACGAAATGAAACAATGAAATTTGGTGGAATGAGAGAATTAACATATCATTATGTTGATGGAATGGGAAACACAATAGATCCAGGTGATTATAGAGTTGTTCTTGAAGCAACAGGTTTTAATAGTGGATTTGATTCTGATACAGAAACATTTACCAAAAATAGTAATTTAAGTATTATTTCGGAAGCATCACCAGATGAAATCAATCCTTATGAACCTGGATTTGAGACATCAATAATCAATATATCGGGGACAGAGAGCTTTGCCCTTAATATATCATTAATATTACCTGATAGTAATGTTATCCAGATTGTGAATGATTCATTGATTGATAGACAATATCCATACAGTTATGAATTTGATGGATACAATGGAGAAGAAATTATATTTGGAGAATGGCAAGTTGATATTCAAGCGATAAGTATTGACGGTTCAATAACAATTAATGAATCAATAACAATTAATGTAAAAGATGAGGAAGTTAATGTTTACGGTTATGGGCTTACAATCCCTAGTGAATATATAAGAGGAGAATTAGATAATAGAGATGTAATAAATGCAGAACCGATATTTGGGTTTAATTTTAAACCAGAGGGATTTGCAAAATTGCCAATAAATTATAATATACATACTTTTTCTTCTGGAATGAGACGAGATTATCTTGATTATGTTTATTATAAAGTAATTATGGATGAAACACAAAAAGACACAATAGCATTTACATTAGATCAATCAAAAGGATTCATAACAAGTAATGTGACTGCAGTTGGTTTTATTAATTTTTATAAAGACGCTAATACTAAAATGGATTTTGATTTTTATATTAAATATAAAAAATATGGTATTTTACCGGTAAGTAAAGTTAATTATAAAATATATATTAGAACCCTATCAGGGCAAGAGCTATTTTTTAAAGAAGGTAATATTTATAATAAAGATATCCATTCCAATTACGATAGTATCTTAAATCCATTTAATATACCTGACTTATATAATTTATTTGGCACTTTCATAATATATGCTGATGTAAAGATAATACATGCGGATGCGGTAATAGTTATTACACCTAAATTTAGTGACTTATCACAAAGAAGAACTATATCGGATACAACAGGATCATTAGCAGATAAAACACAACCATTAAATGAAGAATATAGATATCTTAAAGATTTTAAGATAGATGATTTATCAATAAATATTCCTTCTTATTCATCTTTATCCCCAATAAATAATATTTATGGAGTATATTTCTGTACAGGAAATGACGGACATTTTATATATCTAAATCATTACATAGATTACCAATATAAACATAATATTAAATTAGAATTTCAATATAAAAATACTCAGTGGACAGAATTGGCAGATATGAAATATAACATTAATGTACCAGCTGATAGTAAGGTAGTTTTATCTGGTAAATATCAAGTAGATTATATTGCTCCAAATAGTATAGATATATCTCATATTCCATCATCATATGATACATTAAAACTTGAATCAATTGATGAAAGAATAATTACAATAAATGTTGATGGTAATTATGTGAATGATACTATTGATATAGTTGATCTTGATTATTTAGTAGTCAATGATAGGGCTTATAGTGCTCAAATAGATAGTATTAAAGGATATCCTGAAGATCTTATTGAAATGAGTTTTAATGCTACTAATGATATTGTTTTCATAGAACCTGTAAATTCAGGTGGCTATGATTGGACATACAATAATGATAAATATTTTGATTATAATGATTTGAGTTATACATCTGTGATAAGTGGAGTCAAGGATTTTCCTGAAATGGGAATTGGAGATAAAAAATATTATAAAGGATTTTATTCTGTAAAGCCAAATTATTATGAATTTGATATTTTATC
>CBDUZN010000152.1:0-5287 GCA_965371715.1 uncultured bacterium
TGATTTGCGTTGTGTTGCGTTGCGTAATTTATTCCTCAAATTATTCGGAATAAACCTGCTTTTCTGCGGAGGAAGACAATCGATAAAGGGAGCCTCTGCGTAAATCAATGATTCCTATTCCAATCGCAGCGAGCTTTCTTTATTGACTGTGTGACGGAGCAGAAAAAGATTAAGAATAATCTTGATTTGCGTTGTGTTGCGTTGCGTAATTTATTCCTCAAATTATTCGGAATAAACCTCAGATTATTCGGAATGTACCTACAGTTTGAAGGGACATTTTTTTATGGTAATAACATAGATTTTTTACAATAAAAAATATCAAATTTCTAACAGTAGTAAGCAACGATTATTATTTACTACTGTTGTTCCTCTACTGCATGCTCAGGTAATATATAAATAATATAATTTTTGTTTACCTGTAATAGTGATGTCTTAATTAACTTACCATTATTATGCTCAATTCTTACATCGGTAATAGGAATAAATCCCCTTGTTACATTATTAATAAAATCTGTTAATCGTCCACCCTGCGGTAAATGTACTATTCCTTTTATTGTAGCAACGCTTGTTGAAATCACTACTGGTACTTTTTCTCTTTCAAATGCCATTTGTTATCCCCTTTAGATTAATTTCATTTTTAAATATTTCTGCTCTTCTTCCTGTAAGTTTCTTGAAATTTGCTTCTGCCTTAGCAAATTGCTTGTTTTTACTATCATAAATCATTGCATGTGCATTATAATACATTTCATCCTGTTTAATACAAGTTGATTTTACTAAATACTCCATTTCAGGTTTTATTGGTAATAAAAATTCAGTATTAATATTAAGAGTCAAACATGGTTTTCCTGATTTAATAATTGCGGACCAAGCCATAGTTTCATCAAGAATTGTTGTTACTATTCCACCATGTATAATACCATTAAAACCAATATGATATTCTTTTGGAGTAAATGTGGAATAAATTGTTTCATTATTTCTATTATAGAAAAAACACATTTTAAGTCCCATTTCATTATCCTTTCCACAGGCAAAACATCCTTTATAATGCGGTAATTCTATCATTTTATCATAATTCATATAATTCTCTTCTCCTGTCTTCCATAATATTGTTTTTTGGATTCAGAAATTTATTTTCTGCGTTTTTAATATCAATATTAGTAAATATTACACATTCCTTTTCACCATATCCCTTTTTCATTATATTGCCTTTATAGTCAGTGATCTGTGATTTTCCTGTAAAAGTATAATCACCTTCACTTCCAATCCTATTTGCAGTAATAGCGTAAATATGATTTTCAAGAGTTCGGGTCCTCATTGATCTTTGACAATATGGCATAACAAGATTAGCAGGATGTGCTATAAGATGAGCACCCATTAATGCTATTGTTCTAGCTGCTTCAGGAAAAAACCAATCAAAACATATCATCTGACCAATTTTCATTTTATTTACTTTGCCAATAATAAATCCTGTATTGCCTTTTTTAAATATTTTCTTTTCATTATAAAAAAGATGTGATTTTCTGTATAAATACATTTTTCCTTTTTCATTTATTAAAACTGATGAATTATATATTGATGACCCACTCTTTTCCGCAAAACCAATTACAATACCTGATTTCTTTTTTATACATATCTCTTTTATTGTTTTGAAAAATATTGAATCAATGCCTATGGAGGATTTATTAATATCGGTCTTTTTTTTGAAATCATATCCACATGTTGCGAGTTCCGGAAATACAAGTAAATCATAATTATAATCCTTAACTATATTAATAATGAAATTAGAGTTTAATTCTATTTTACCCAGTATGGGTTTTGTCTGTGCAAATCCAACCTTATATAGATATTTACTTTTCATATTCTTTTATTATAATGAATTATTATGAATTTTGCAATAAAAAAACAGGATCTAATCGTTATTCTTACAGGAGCAGGTATAAGTGCGGAATCAGGACTTTCAACATTCAGGGACAATCATGGATTATGGGAAACTTATGATGTTAATGAAGTAACCACACCTGAGGGTTTTAAAAAGAATCCTGCACTTGTCTGGGAATTTTACAATAAAAGAAGACAACAATTAAAAAATATACAACCTAATAATGCACATAAGGCAATAACATATTTTCAAAAATATTTTTCTAATACACATATTATAACACAAAATGTAGATAATCTTCATGAAGAAGCCGGAAATACAAATATTATTCATATGCATGGTACACTTGAGAATATTATATGTACACATTGTAATTATTCAAGAAATGATTTAGAGAAAATATTAGAAATTCCAATATGTCCTGAATGTAAAAATTATCTTAGACCGGATATTGTATGGTTTGGTGAAATTCCATATCATCTTGAAGTAATTGAAAAAATACTTAAAAAATCAGTTTTATTTATTGGTATTGGTACAAGCGGCACTGTTTATCCTGCTGCTCAATTTATAAATATTGCAAAATACTTTAATGCTAAAACAATTTTTATTAATAAAGAATCTGTAAATAATCATTCAATTGATTATTTTTACAAAGGTGAAGCAGGTTCATTATTAAAGGAGGTTTTTAATGAAATCATTAGTATATGCGAGAATTAGTTTACTTATTGTTTCAATATTCATAGTTATTTTAATTAATGGTCAAATGAGGGTCTTTGATGATTTACGGGATATTGAAACTACTAGTACTGAACATTTTAATTATGTGTATAAATCACCTCTTAGGGAAATTGCAGGAGAAATTGCTGAAATGGCAGAAGCCCAATATGCAATACTATCCAAAACAATGAAAACTCATCCATATTCAAAAATAAATATTCTTATAACAGATAATGCTGATGTTCCCAATGGATTTGCTGCTGCTATATTTAATCAAACAATAAATATCTTTATGACAAATCCGGAACCATCATTTATTTCAAAGCATTATCATTGGATTGAATTTGTACTTTTTCATGAAATGACACATATATTTAATATGACAGCAACCTCACCTTCCTGTTTAAAATTATTTAATAATAATATCTTTTATTTACCCAATTCACTTATGCCTTTATGGGTACTTGAAGGATATACTGTATATAATGAATCAACAATACTTTCAGGCAGACTTTATGACACAAATTATGAAGCATATTTAAGAGCAATGATATTAGATACTACTGTTCAATCAATACACAGAGCATCGGATGGATTAAACCGAAGATGGCCCTATGGCACATTAGGATATCTTTATGGAGGATACATTTTTGAAGAATATGCAAGAAATAAGAATGATTTATCAAATTTCAATGATTTGAATTTCTGCACCTGTTTACCAATGGGAATGATTTTCCCCGATATTATGACAAAAATTAAAACAGGAACACTACCTACTAAAATGCTTGATAAAGCAATAGAGAGAGCAGGAGAAAGAGCAGAAAAATTAACAAATAGTTTCCACTCTGCTGATAGATATAAAATATCAACAGAGTCCGGTTCAAATGGATTTCCCCTATATCTTGAATCACAGGGCGGTTTGTTTTATAATAAATTCTCAGAAATCAAATCAAAATACTTTTCCTCCTATAATAATGGTAAAATCAGAGAATTATTCAGAACATCCTCAAGCAAATCATTTTGCTATGATGAAAATAATAAAAAATTATATTATGAATTTCTTAACCTTCATAATAATCAGCTTAATTTTTATGATATCTATGCCTATGATTTTGAAAATGGTAAATCGCAAATACTCAAAAATACCACAAGAGGAATGTATCCTGTTATAATTGATAGTAAAACACTATTGTTTATCAGAAATAGATTTGATACACAATATTTTATAATTTATAATATTGATTCCCAAACGGCTATTGATTCTTTTAATTTTGATCCATCTTATAGATATTACAATCCAAGTATTAAAGATAATAAACTCCTTCTAGCTATTTACAGAGATGGCGGATTTTCAGATATTGGACTTATTGATATTGATACAAGAACTATTGAGTTTTTAACGGAAAACAGGGAAACCGATTTTTATCCAAGATGGTCTGATATAAATGATGGCTATTATTTTATAAGTGATATTGGTGGTATAAACAAGATATATTACAGTGAAATTGGTAATGATACAATCATACCTGTTTATGAAAGTTATTATAATGTAATGTCATATGATTTTAATAGTAAAGAAGATAGTATCTTTGTAGAAGATCTTACAGGACTTGGTTATGATATTTTCGCTTCTAAGATTACAAAAGGAAAACCCACTATACTGAATAGGCAACAGTATAAAGTGTATGAAACAATAAAAAAGAAAACCGCAATTAAGGGACCATTTGCCTATAAACCATTATTGCAATATTCTGCTCCCGGTTTAACATTTGCATATCCAATGTTCTATACAGATTCTGTTTCATCAACTTTTTTTATGTTTCTAATGAACATGAATAACGATATAACACTTGGAACCGGATACAATATCAATATTAATCAAATCGGATTTAGAATAGATACAACCGATTCAATAACAAATTATGTTTACAATATTGCAGCAGATATTTACTATTTATACTTTAATCCTGATATTAATCTGTACTTTAATACTTATAATGATTCCAATGAATATAAACCTGAGTATAGTGAGGGTGGTTTAATAATTACAAAGAATTTTAATTCAATTACAAATAATTGGGGTTTTAGCATTGGAATTTCCGCAGGTTTTGATTCTGTAACAACAATTGGTCCAAATGCAAGTATTTTCTTCAATAATTTACAAAGTGGAATTAAATCTATTATACCATCACAAGGCATTAGTTTTGGACTACATACATTCGGCTATTACGAAAACAGCACAAATAATTATAATTATGGTGCAATACTTGATGCAGCTTATTACAATATATTATTTAACAATTACTCATATTATGTAAAATTACATTCTGAATATGACAAAAATGGAAATGTCTCTCTTGAAGATACTCGCTTCTATTCCTATGAATTGGATAATTTAATGAGAAGTGTAATATATTTACCAGCTACAGCTGATACAACACTAAATTTTAATGATATTTCCTATATAAAAATCGGTACTAAAATCCCCCTTGCCTTCCCGGGTTGGGGTTTACCCATTGATTTTCTTGCTTCAACTGCAATTCAACTTGATTATATTTCAACTGGAATATATGGTTATTACATATATTCACAGCAGAATAATTATACTGATTATATTGTAGGGTTGTCATTAACATATATGTTTGCAATTGGAGGATTGCCTGTTGCTAATCCAACTATTGCAATTAATTA
>CBDUZN010000153.1:0-5274 GCA_965371715.1 uncultured bacterium
ATTTTAATGGAAATGATACATATTCATATAAAGAGACATCCGGAGGTTATGCAGATACAACAAATGAATATCATTCTACAGGAATTCTTTATGATATTAATGGCGATGCAATTATTAATGGTGTTTCTGCTGAAACAAGGATTAATTATTTATGGGGGATCATTATTAATGAAAAGTAAAATAATAATACTTTTATTTATTTTTATCACTATAATTTATGCAGATGATTTTGAAAAAAATTTGGATAAGTTAGTTTTATATCCATCAACAATTGATACTTTACTTATAGAACAGTATCCTGATAGCACTGTAAAGAAGATGTTTGATTATTTAAAAACAGATGATTATGGAAAGCGATATATTGCAATGCGTTTACTGAAAATATTTAATGGTAGGGAATCTATAATTGATTCAATGAGAAATCGAAATATTGATATAAAATATATTTTCACAGTGGCTGACTCATTATTTGAAGATAGCGAATTGGAGAAATTGGCTGCAGATGGTAATAGTAAAACAATTATCACATATATATCCTTTCTCAAAAAACGGTTTAATGAAAATGATTTTGGTAAATTATTAGTATTTACTGCAGATGAGAATGAATCAGTAAAAGTATCCGCAATAAATGCAATTAATTATTTTATTGAAAAAAACAATCAATTTACTGAAGAATTATCTTTTGATACAATAAAATCATTATATGAAAAATCCGGTATATATGGAAAAGAGAAATTGTTGGGATTAATGAAATATTATCCAGAGCAAGCAATGGAATATGCTGATGAATTGATAGTAGGTGATTCTTATTCAATATTATACGCAATAAGAATTATGTCACTATTTGACAAGTATGATAATCAAATAGAAGATAATAAAGGGCAATTAAATGAGAACATTAATATAATGCAAAATTATCTAAAAAGGAATAAACATGAAAAATAACAAAGAAAAGAGACCTTCATGGGAAATATATTTTATGGGAATCACCAAACTTGTTGCAAAACGAGCAACCTGTTTGAGAAGGGAAGTGGGAGCAATAATAGTTAAGGACAGACATATTGTAGCAACAGGATATAATGGACCTCCCAAAGGTGTACCGCATTGTGATGAAATTGGTGGATGTCTAAGAGAAAAGATGAACATTCCATCAGGAGAAAGACATGAAATATGTAGAGCAGTGCATGCTGAGCAAAATGCAATAATCCAAGCAGCAAAAACGGGGATAAATATTGAGGGCTCAGATATGTATATAACAACACAACCATGTTTTATCTGCGCAAAAATGATGATCAATGCTGGTATTAAACGAATATTTATTGATCAAGGTTATCCTGATGCATTAGCTACCGAAATTCTGAAAGAGGCAGGAGTTAAGATAATTAAACTATGAAGGACTGAATATTGGCGGACTAAGACCTTTTTTAAGCAAAGTCCCCAATATTTTTATATTTCATTTTGATATTGACACTATATGTATATTTATTATAATCGTATATTGAAATATAGTTATAAGGAGTTAAGTTATGAAAAAATTTCCATTTCTTGAAATTGGCATAATATTGGCATTAGCTGGTCTTTTATATATTCTAATATATCCGGGTTATATTGAGAACATGAAAAGAAATAATAAATATCATGTTATTTCAAACATACATGCCTGCAGAGCTGCATATGAAAAGGTAGCAACTCTTGACAACATTGGATTATTACCTAAAGAAAATGATGCAAAAATTATCCAATACATAAATGAATTTGATATATTAAATCCATTTACAAAATCTACATATAATGAAAATGATATTCAATTTTATCAATTAATGAATCCTCTTGAAATTGCGGATAATATGCTTTCAGGAAAACATGGCGCACAGAGAGGTGACCCTGGTACATTTGCAATAGGAATATTTCAACCGGATATGGGTAGATACACTGAATTATTGGAGAAAGAGAAAATGACGAAAAAAGAAAAGAAGGCACTTGAATTAATCAATATGGATGTTACAAAATATACAATTATTGGATTTGATCATGATTCAATGCCAATAATAATGGAAGACCAGACATCAAAGAAAATTGAAGTGTTCTTTATTAAAGGATATAATACATCAATTGATTAATAATTTTCAATATTGATCTTTTTTACATTTGAAACAGGCATTTTCAAAAACTGTTTCGCAACACATGCAAAATTTCGGGGGATATCGCTAAGATAGAAGCGAATATCCCCTTTCTTTTTATCATTATTCAACATATTTTCATTTGCTAAAATGTTCTTAACAGTTTTGGCAGTGTATTTTGCTGAATTGATTATTTTGATATTCTTACCAACAATACTTTTCAATGGTTTTTCAAATAAAGGATAATGTGTACATCCAAGTATTAATGTATCAATTCTACCTTTTATTAGTGGTGCAAGATATATATTCAGTATATCATAAGCAATTTTATGATTTGACCAGCCCTCTTCAGCAATAGGAACAAGAAGGGGAGTGGGAATTTTTATTACTTTTGATAATGGATTAATTTTATTAATGTATTTTTCATATGCTCCGGATTCTATAGTTGCATGTGTACCAATAATTCCGATTATATTATTTTTTGTGGAATGTGCTGCATATTCCGCATTTGGTTTAAGAACATCAATGATTGGTAATTTGTAATGTTTTTGCAAAATTGGCATTGCATTTGAAGATACGGAATTACAGGCAACAACAATGAGTTTTACCTTTTTGGATATAAGGAATGCTGCATCCTGCAGAGCAAAATGCTTAATTGTATCGGATGATTTTGGACCATATGGAACTCTTGCCGTATCACCAAAATAGATGATGTTTTCATTTGGGAGCTTTTTAAGTATTTCTTTAACAACAGTGAGACCGCCTACGCCGCTGTCAAATACACCAATTGGTAAATTATTGATTCTTTTTTTCATAATCGCTCAAAAACTTTTTTATACCATTAAATATATTTTTCGCAATTTTTTTCCTGAAATCTGCTGTTTTCAACAACTTTTCTTCCGCTTTATTGGAAATAAATGCTGCTTCAACAAGCACAGCCGGCATATAATTACCCTTTAAAACATAGAATCCTGCTTGATTAAGTCCTCTTGGATTATTTGTATTGCTTTCAAAAAATCCTTGTATTAGTTCTGCTAAATTACTTGATTCAGTCAAAAATTCATTTTGAGCCAGATCCCATAATATGAAGTCCAATCCCTTTTTATCTTTCGTACTGATATCAAATGCTAATGATGCATTTTCTCTTGCTTCTACTGCTCTTGCCCAATCTGTTTTAGCTGTTGAAAGAAAATACATTTCAGCTCCCTTTGCATTTTTATTATGCGAAGCATTACAATGAATGGAAACAAAAATAGCATTTGGATACTTATTTGCCAACATTGTTCTATCTTTTAATGATACATATTTGTCGGTTGTACGAGTCATAATAACTTTAATATTTTTTAAATTTGCAGTAATAAGCTCTTTAAGGCGGAAGGAAACATCCAAAACTACTGTTTTTTCTTTAAGTCCGGTTGGACCAATTGCACCTGGATCTTTTCCGCCATGTCCTGCATCAATAATAATGGTTTTAATCTCCATTGTATTATTGCCTGAGGGAGGTGTTTGTCTTTTTTTGAAAAATAATTTTAATGTATCACCCTTTTCATCAATGTAATCCAATTTCATTTTAGGTTCATAAGTGAGAATGAATGTAAGATCATTATTATCCGAAATAATCTCTAAAACACGAAGAAGACCGGTTTTCTTTTTTTGTGATAGATTTTTATTATCAGTACTGCATTTATTGATAAACAGTATAACCTCTCTTAATGTTGTATTTGTTTCGTATTTAGGTAAATGATTAAATACAATATCAATACTTTTTTCCTTTTCAATGATATTTTTAATAATGCATTGTTCCTTAATTATTATTGAATGATTATTAATGGATGCATTTGAAGTGAGAAGTTTTGAAAAAATCTGTTTTATGGAGTATATTGGGAAAAGCATTAGATCATTATAGTAGATCGGGGAGAATGACATTTTGAAAATTTTCCCATCTCCTCTATAAAATGGTGAATTTATAGAAAGAATTGCATAACTATTGTCTGATTCAATCCTAAATGATTCCTGTGTTCTTTTAAAAAATGATTTTAGATTTAGAGCTGATACAAATACATTTAAATCAATATACTCAATATTATCAATATTATATAAAGTCAATGAGTCAACATTATCATTGATATTTATTGTATAATAATTATTAGCATTAATAAAAGTAAATGAAAATACTGCAAGTATAAAAACACTAATGAGAATACTTGGCAGTTCTACCTTGATCTCTTTCAAAATCTCTCCTTTTTATTTGTTCTCTTTTATCATATTGCTTTTTTCCCCGAACAATTCCCAAAGTAATTTTGGCAATATTTCTATTATTAAAGAAAATATTTAGAGGAACCATTGTGAGATTCTTTTCTTCTGTTTTTCTTAGTATTCTAATAATCTCTCTTTTATGTAATAACAGTTTTCTTTTTCTTTTGGGATTATAGTCAATGCTAGATGAATATTTATAATTATCAATTGTCATATTAATTACAAAGATCTCAAAATTATTTCGGTCTATTTTTGCATATGCTTCATTTAATGAGCAAGCACTGTTTCTTAATGATTTCACCTCATTTCCTTCAAGTACAATACCTACTTCAATTTCCTCTACAATTTCATAATTGAAATATGCTTTTTTATTCTTTGCAATTTTTTTCATTTGATAATCATAACCCTGATTAAATTATTATTTGCTTTAAGAAAATATAATCCTCTATTCAATTTATTAATTATGATCTCATTGTTTTCAACATTGCCTGTTTGAACAATTCTTCCCGAACAATCAATGATCTGATATTTGAATATATTGCCTTTGATTCTTATTATTCCATTAGTAATAATATTATTTTCTATATTAATATTTGCATTTTTGATAGTTTTGATTTTATCTAAAAATACTGCTTTTCCATCTTTTTGAATACCTGTAATTTTATAGTGTATATTTCCATAATCATTATTAATATTATCTTCTAATAAAACAATATAATTAGATGGTTTTGAATCTATAAAGATGTAATCATTATTATTGGATTTTTTATAAAGACGAATCTGAGTGAAATCATTAAAATTTGTTATATTTACATGAATATATATGTTATTATTGATAATCTCAGAATTTGTAAAAATGCTATTAATTATGCTTGTAGTACTATTAATTGAAAGCCAC
>CBDUZN010000154.1:0-5268 GCA_965371715.1 uncultured bacterium
TCACGCAAAATCCTTAAAAAAGGTGGTCTACTTTCATTTGGCATATAACCATTAGTAAAGAATTATATAAAACCAATTATTCTTTTCTTGACTCTATTTCTGATTACATTGATGCAGACAGTATTTATAATACCGTAGCTATTTTAAGCGGCGAGTATTCTTATCCTTCCGGATATTATAATATTACAAGATTTTCTGATCAGCCGGGTTGTGATACTGCAGCAAATTATTTATTTGACAAATTCACTACTTATGGAATGGATAGTGTGTTTTTCCATAATTTCACAGGCACTTTCCCATCTTTTATGGGCGGAGGAACCTTTAATTCTCAAAATGTTGTTGGATTCAAAAAAGGTACAGGCTCTTCTAATGAAGTAATAGTTGTTGGTGCACATTATGATGATATATCCGAACCATATAATGACCATGCATCTGTTTCCCCCGGTGCTGATGACAATGCTTCAGGTGTTGCCGGCGTATTAGAAATGGCTCGTCTTTTTAATAGTATGAATCCAGAAAAAGATATTTATTTTGTTTGTTTTTCAGGGGAAGAGGAAGGTCTCTATGGTTCATATTATTTTGTAAATGATTTTATATCTTCTAATGCTCTTTCTGTATATGCTATGATAAATATGGATATGATTGGATATACAACCGGAGCATATAGATTAACTCTGTATGGAATGACTCTTTCATCACAATTAAAAGATCTATATAAAGATATTGCCGATAATATTACAACATTAACATCCCTCATATATGGATCAAGCAGTGGAAGTGATCACTATTATTTTGAACAAGCAGGATTTAGATCAGTTTTTGCAATTGAAAATGAATTCTCTCCTGTTTATCATACCTATGCTGATTCAATTTCCTATATGACAAATGATTTTATGAGAGAAGTAATAAGAGCTTCAACAGGAACATGCTATAATGTAATGAATATGCCCTCATCTATTACAGATATTGCACTAACAGATAATGGTGATTCCTCTATTACTGTTAATTGGACTCCGGTTGCTGACACGGATATTGTTGACTATAAAATATATTATAATGATTTGAACATTTCAATACCGGATACAAATACATATACGCTTAATTCATTAATCCCTGACACATTATATACAGTGTATGTAACAGCCGTGGACTCTGAAAATCTTGAGGGCTTTATAAATGAATCAGATACAATTACACCTTCTTTTTTACCACATAAGATTACTATTAATTCCATCCGCTCCGACAGCTTGAATGTTTACCTTAACTATGATGCTGTTAAATCTACTGATTTCAATCATTATAATATTTTACGATCTATAAAAGGCGACACTGTTTTTAATGAAATTGCAGAAACAATAGATACGCTTTTCTCAGATACAACAATAACTAATTCCGAGATATATCAATATACGGTTACGGTCTCCGATAATGATGGTTATGAAAGTGAAAAATCCAATACTGTTTTTTGCCGATTAATTACACTTAATGAATTTATACTTGTAATTGATGAGACCAATAATTCAACATTAATGTCGGATAACAAAACAGATGCTTTCTATGACAGTATATTTGACTTATACACACATCATACCCTTGATGCGGACAATATTGATGAAATTGATATTACAGTTATTGGTAATTATCAAAAGGTTGTTTATATTGATGATGATTTGAATGAAAATAAAATGAATATTCAACATTTTGCTGATTATATTAATAATGGCGGCGACCTTATACTATTTGGCTGGGATATTGGAAAAGTCATTCTTGATAATCCTACTGTTTTCCCTGCTTATACCGATTCGACATCAATTGCAAGAACGGATTTCGGTATTTTATCATATAATAGAAATCAAAGTTTTGATATGTCTTATCTACTTTATAATGATGGTGTAAATATTGATTCATTCTACTTTGAAGCAGACAAATTACCCCGTGGTTCAAATGGTAAATTGAGTTATGGTGGTGTTTTTGAACTTGATTCAGGTAAAACCTATTCACTGGGAAAATATGTTTCATATTCATCCGATTCTATTTTTGATTTAAAAACAAATATATTTATTAATGCAGATACAAACTTAATAATAGCAAATATTCCTCTATATCCTATGAATGTTAATGATGGAATATTGCTTATAGAATATTTGATGGAAAAATTTGATTGCTATTCGGGTTTATCAAACAATACTTTTTCTATTAATAAGTCAATTAAGATTGATAAAATAGCCAGTCATTCAATAAATATTTTACTTGAGGGATTTAAAAACACTAATGTTAAGATTGATATTTATGATATTAATGGTAGATATGCAGGCAATCTCTTTAATGGAAATATTGGTTCAAAGAAATATTCAATAAATAAGAATTTGGATTTGCCTTCAGGTATTTACTTTGTAAGAACTATATCTGATGTGTTTAATGAAACTGGGAAATTAATAATAATGAAATAAAAAAAGGGGCTTAAAAAGCCCCTTTTTTATTTACTATATCAATACCATTGATATTCTACATAATCATCTGAATCTTCATTCCAGAATCTATTAGGATCAAATTCTTCTCCGCCAATATTATTTCCGTTATTATCAAGCATCCACCCTGCATCATCTTTTATTTCCTTTTTAACAACTATCATTAATTCTCTGCTTACTTTATCATAATTGATAAGTGAGTAGAGACATCCTTCCATATCATCTGCTAAGATAATATCTCCTGGAATATAATATGCTTCGCCACCTGACATATAATATACAAAGATATTTTCATTTGTCATTGTTTCAATATCCAATGTATCATCAAAGAATATTTCAACATAATCTGCCCCAACATCTACATTATCAACATGTAATGGAGTATCATCTTCTGCAGGATCATTGTCTTCTGTCATAAACCAGAATACAAAATTCTCTGGATAATCTGTTGTGTATTCCTCATTATAAGGAACCATAACATTACCAAATGAATCTACAATATGTTCACATTCAATCTCTACATAAAACATTGAATTTTCTCTTACATCGTCAACCATGAATAGATAAGCTGAATGGTCAGGTGTAATATATATTAATGTATCATTTGAGACGCTTGATCCATCCTCATTATATAAATTTACATGGTCCACTACGCTTGTGGAATCCATTGTTTTGTCAAAATAAATTGCGAATACATCTGTTGTTTGAATCTGCCAGGTAGGTATAAACATAATGAGTTTTGGGTGTTCATAATCATTGTCTGTTACACCAGTACCTGTTGTGTATTCAATAAGAATATCATCAAATGGTGAACCATCTTCAATGCCATTGCCATTTCCATCAAGAAAATCGCCATTTTCACCAAGAACATTGTCTGCTAGAATTCTTATCATATATGCACCATCATCATCAAATGTTGCAAATATTTTTACCCTATTGAATTCTTTCTGATATTCTATTGTTTCATCATCAATGCCTGCTGCATTATTCTCTTCTGTAAATTCAAAATTTGTAAATGATACAACACCTGATGCAAAATATTTATCAAATGTAATATAGATTGTATGCTGTATGCCACTTTCATCAGCATCTTGATCCCATAGATTTGTTCCATTATTAGGATCAACATCTGTCATATGCATTACATTCAAAGCCGATGTATTTGCTTCAAGATCATTTATAATTTCAATTGTCTCAGCAGGAGTAAATGTGCATCCTGCAAAAAACAATAGAATAATTGGAATTATTAAAAATAATTTCTTCATAATTATCTCCTTAGAATTTTGCATTTGCGGATATTTCCCAGCCGGACAAATTAGTCAGATCAGAAAATCCCATTATATCAACCCAGAAATTCTCATTAATTGTCCATCCCAGACCATAGCTATAATTCGTGGTTTTTCTAAAGCCATGATATGTTTCATCATAATCATTTCTCCATGATGGATCTTCAATGATATATTCTGCTACGGTTCCATCACCAAATGTTATTGTTCCTTCTTCAGGTGTATATTCAGAAAACTTTTCACTATGGAATGCATTAGTCCATGTTAATGATGTATTTGCACCCAATCTAAAACAGAGTGATTTATTCGCAAAGAATTCAACACCTACCGGTAAATTAATACCATGAGTTAAAACATTGCCAACTTCTTCTATTGCATATGAACCTGTTTCAACAATAGTATAGTCACCAGCATCAGCAATACCATTACCATCATCATATGTTTCAGTATATGAAGTATTATAATTACCCAAAAGAAGCGTATCTCCTGCACTCATTAAGAATTGTGCTGCACCGCCAAACCATACTTTCTCAGTTTTCTTAATATACTTAACACCAATACTTGTTCTATGCATTCCTGTTTCCATATATGTTCCAAGCGTATCATATGTTGACATAATCCAATCTTCTTGATATGTCCAATTATTTGTTGCTGTTGGTCCTGTTTGGAATTCATAGAAGACATTGTCTGCATAATAATCAACTGTTCTTGGTCCCATTGCATAGGAATAATTCACATTAAATACACCGCAATACTCTTCCTTGTCCTGTTTCACTACAAAATTACCACCAATTACATTTGTCTTTGCAATATATTCATCCTGCCATTTATCTACAGCATTGATATAGGATGTTGTAGCTCCACCTGGAGCAAAATCCTCATTAAGTGTATCTATTTGAAGCCATTGGGAACGATCAATGGAAGGTGTGAAATAAATATTTAAACCCATATCCATATCACTTACAGGTTGATAGAATGAAAGTAAGAATGTCTGATAAACATCATTGTCATTTGTTGTCCAATTCCCGCTTCCATAATAATCATTAAGCATATCACCTGTTTCTAAGTTGTATTCATTATACTGTTCAGTAAAATTCCAATCCATTTCAGATGTTGTTGAATTTCTAAAATATGAAAATCCTACACGCATTGTTTCTTTGCTGCCATAAGAAATACCTACATATGTTTCTTCAAAAGACAATATACCAAAAAAGTTATCATATATAATGTCTAATGAATGAAAATCATATTCTGTATTTCCAATAGCATCTTCATAGAAATTTTCTACATCATTGTATATCCAATTATCCATATCATTTCTTGATGCATGTAAAACTGCAAAATGAATATCATTATAATTGAATTTTGTTCCAACAAGATAGTCATCTGAAGCTGCAGGATTAAGTAACAATTCCTGTGCACCATCAAAATTGGAAAGGTTTGTATAAACATTAAACCCATCTACATATGCCATTTCTCCTGGTATCAGAATATACTCAATGTCACCATTAAGA
>CBDUZN010000155.1:0-5187 GCA_965371715.1 uncultured bacterium
TTACTTGTGCAACATATTCTTCGAATTACTTGTGCAACATATTCTTCGAATTACTTGTGCAACATATTCTTCGAATTACTCAGAATATACTTCCAATTTTCCGTCAATTAGAAATGTCCTTGTCATAATGTAATTACAGTTTTCACAAATATATAATTGCTAACCTCCCAATTGCCAGAACTTATATTTGGCAAATATTTTGTTTATTAATTAAACAACATATGGAGGTTCAAATGAAAAAGATTTTTTTCCTAACAATCCTGATAGTACTCTCAATTCTTATCAGTGCTGAGAAATTCGCAAGGAAAATTGATTTAAGTAAGAAAATCAATGATAAAGAGTATGTGTTTTATAATGATATTAACGGACATCCTGTAATACCATATAAAATCATTATTGATTCAAGGGTTCAAGTAAATAACATTAGTATTATCCCAATCACATCCGGTAAAACTGACATTGAATTTAAGAGCAACAATTCTGATTATTCCCTAATTGGTGATAAATCATTTGTAGAGTCACCATCTAAACATTATTCGAATATTGAAATTGGCTATATGGGAAATAGTACAATTGTGAATGTTATGTATTTCCCTGCACTTTTATCGGATACAATTAGCTATTCAAATGGGTTCACAATTGATATTGATTATACAGTACAAGGCAATGCTTCTCCTTTATCAGTATTTGATAAACAATTACTTGATAATGATAATCAAACAATTATTTATACTACTTATAAGACCGCTGCAAATGCTACGCTTGATATGATACTTATTACTACTAATGAATTTAAGAATGCATTTAATGAACTAATTATGTTAAGTGATTTAATGGGAATAAAAACGGATATTGAAACAGTTGAAAATATTGAACATAATTATATTGGATCAGATACACAGGAAAAAATACGAAATTTTATTAAGGAGACATATTATACAAAAGGTATTCGCATGGTTACTATTTGCGGTGACGCTAATATTGTTCCAATAAGAATGGCATATAATAATAACTATATGTATTATGGTTATATTCCTACAGATATGTATTACGGAGATATGGATGGAAATTGGAATGCTGATAATGATGCAATTATCGGAGAATTACAGGAAGATAATATTGACGGATATCCTGAACTATCAATAAGCAGATTACCCTTTGAAAATGAAAATGAGTTAAATATTTTGTTAAATAAAATTCAATCATATATTTTTAACAACAATGAGAATAATTTAGATAAATTTCTGCTTCTTGGCTCATCCATTACATCAGGTCTAACTGATGGAACAGGTCAAAGATATTGTGATCAGGTTAGTGGTTTAGAAACCACAAATTCATATTCATTCAATAAATTATATTCACCTATTCAGGATACATTTAGAGATTATCCATCATGGTTAATGGGAGACAATCAATTAAATGCATCAAATTTTATTAATGAAACAAATAATGGATATTATTTTATTAATCACATTGACCATTCAAATGAGTATTGGATGGGAATGGGTATGTACGAAACCCAAACAGAATTTTTCACATCAGATATTAATTCACTTAATAATTATTCAAATACATATTCAATACTATTTTCAATGGGATGCTCTCCAAATGCTTTTGACAGAGAGTCCATTTCCGAAATACTTATCAATGCCTCTAATAGTTCCATTGTAAGCTATACCGGGTTCACGAGAACCGGCTGGACAAGCAGTAGAACATGGATGACAACCTTTTGGAATACATTAGCAGATAATGATACAAAATATTTTTATGAAGCGTTTTTATCAGCAATGGAGAATTATTATTTGTATTTTCGTCTTACAATAAATAATCTTGGTATTCCCTCTTTACCTATTTATCATAAGCAATTTAAGCCATTAATAGTAATAACACCTGATACTATTAATAGAGGTGATGAAATAACAATTTCTGTAACAGATGGAATATATAATCTTGAAAATGCAACTATTGTTCTTATGGATTCAAAAAATTATTACAGAAAAAATACAGATTTGTCAGGAAGAGCAATATTTAAATATAATTTCAGTGATTCAATTATTCTTATTGGAGTTTCAAGAGAATCTTCAATACCTGTTTTTGATACAATATACATTTCCGGCAATAATCCCATAAGCATTGATTCACTAATTATATCACAAAGCTGTGATAGTTTGCTAATTAATATTACTAATAATTCAGATACATCCATTAATGATATATCTGTTATAATTTCAAAAAATGATTCATTGTTAAATATCAATGAAACCATTGTTATTGATTGTTTAGATGCTAATGAATCAATTGAACTTCAATGCAATATTAATTCCTTTAAATCTCCAATATATTCCTGTTATAAAAATGTTTTTATTAATACATTTTTCAATGATAAATCATACAATGATTCCATACCTGTATTAATAGAAAAGGATAATCTGGGAATAAAAGGATTTTCTTCCCATACAAATGGTAATAGAATATTCATTGATACTATTAGGATATATAATAATTCAAATAATAATTTACTAAATACAATTATCAATATCTCATCTGAAGATTGTTCTATCAATGATTCATTGTATAATCAAGATATTTCTATGTTTGATACAATATTTATTACAAATATTGCATGCTCAAATATAATTACAGATTATGAAAATGTTGTGTTTAATATTTCACTAACTGCAAATAACAGAACAAAGGAATATACAGTTAAAACAGTTAATGATTCATTAATAGATTTTAATTTTACATATGATATTAATGGCATAAAACTATCTCATAATGGTAACAATGTGTTTGCATATATTTATTGTTCAGATAATGATTATAGCTCATTTTATCTGCTTGATAGTATTCTTCCAGGAACACAGTATATTTTTGATAATAGTATAAAGAATCATACACAATTTTACTATGCCGAGTTTTTTGATAATATTGGAAGAACATTATGTATTTCGGATACAATTGAAATAAATAGTTATTTTAATATTTATAAATCTTCTACGATTATTTCCGGGTCATATTATGGTAAATTGAATGATAAAAGATTCTATGCAAAATCATCAATGAATCTTGCCGATATGAATAATAATGGAACTGATGAAATTGTAATTATTGCTGAAGATGGTAAAATATTTATATTTGATGATGATCTTAATGATATTACACCATTTGATATTAGGGTAGGTAAACTAAATGAAACAACACCGGCAATAGGAGATATTGATAAAAATGGTTATTTGGATATTGTTTTTGGAGGCGGATATAATAATGATACAACTGCTTTAATAATTCTCAATCCATTTCTTGATAATTATGAATGTGAATATATTCTTAATAAGGGTACTCTTAATACATCTCCTGTTCTTTCAGATATAAACAGTGATGGATTGCTTGAAATACTATTAGGCACTACAACAGGTTTTTATGTATATAACTGCAATTTTGATGAAATATCTGAAATGAGAAAACTATACAGTAATATTACTGCAATTGCTGTTTCTCCGGAACGAAATATTATTGCATTTAGTAATTATTATGGAACAATTTTTGCAATGGATAATACAGGTAATTCACTATCAGGGTTTCCTTATAATACAGGAGAAGTTATTCTTGCTCCATTTATAATGGGAGATATTGATAATAATTCTGATATTGATATTGTAGTAGCAACTGCAATGGGAAATCTTTTCGTAATTAATGAATATGGTGTTCTCAGGAATAATTTTCCATATAGTGATATTAACCCGGTTTATCAATCTCCAAGAATCACGGACTATAATAGAGATGGTCAATGTGAGATAAGTGTTTTTGATTTAAATGGTAACTTTACAATCATTGATAATAATGGTAATTTAATTTCTAATTATTCTATAGATGAAACTGGGAATAATACCTATAATGAACCGCTTATTGGTGATTTTGATTCAAATGGAGATAATGAAATTATACTTTCAACATGTAATGGAAATATCCATATTATTGATTTTTCAGGTAATCTGATGAAGGATATATTTTCGGTAAATAATGCTATTACATCTACACCAATACTATTAACATCTGATAAAGGGATATCATTAATTATAAAGGATCTTTCTGGGAATATCTACAAACTTGAGTATATGGAATCATCATTTAAATCAGCTGCTTCCGTAATATTCAAGAAAACTTTATTTGATATTGCCAATACTTCGTATGTTGATGTTCATCTATTATCAAGAATCAAGAAAAATAATATGCCTGTTCCTGTAATTGAAATGCCTGAATTTGTCAGATTATCATCATCTATAATTAAAAATCAATTAAATATTAATTATTCTATTAATAACAATGAAAAAATAAAAATCCTTGTTATTAATAAATTGGGCAGTATTGTTTATGAATCATTTCTTGAAAATAAATATAATAATAAAGTCATTGATTTTAATAATTTACATTTCTCATCAGGTGAATATTTTCTTGCTTATAAATTAAATAAAAAACAGGAATATAGGAAATTCGTTTACTTGAAATAGGTATTAATTATTGGGATAATATATTGCATAGTGTTTCTTTTAATTTATTTAATGTATATGGTTTTTGGAGAAAAGAAATGGCTCCCTTATTCATTATTTGTTCTGCTTTCCCATTCAAGCTGTAACCCGACAAAATTATTGCTTTTATCTGCGGATTTATTGAAATTAATTCATCAAACAATTCTGAGCCCGATATATCAGGCATTATCATATCAATAAATACAATATCAATTTTTTTATAATTCTGTTTATAATATTTAATAGCATTTTTTCCGTTTTCAAACAATATGGGTTTTACACCAATATTCTTCAATATCTTTTCTGATACATCTAATATCATTTTTTCATCATCAATCATTAAAATACATTTATCTTTTAGAATTGATAAATCATAGTTATTATTTTTTTCTTCAATATTGATTTCTGTATCATTTGATAATGGAAGATATATCCTGAATGTAGAGCCATGTCCCTTTTCACTATAAACATTAATAGCACCTTTATGATTCTTTATTGTACCATATACAGATGCAAGTCCCATGCCTGTACCCTTACCTATTGGTTTTGTTGTATAGAATGGTTCAAAAATCCTATTTACCGTTTTTTTATCCATTCCAATACCTGTATCTGTAATGGATATTGTAAAATAATCTCCGGGCTCTATCACATATACCAG
>CBDUZN010000156.1:0-5111 GCA_965371715.1 uncultured bacterium
ATATTTTATATTGACTGTATTAATATATCAGTTATACTAAATAAAAAGGAAATCTATGAATGTTGATGTCCTGATTGAATTGGTGAAATCCGATTTAAAATCCAAATACAAAAATGCATTTCTTGGTTTTTTATGGATTATATTTGAACCATTATTAATAATGCTGATCTTATATATTGTATTTAACAGATTTATTAGATTTGATATGCCTTATTATCCATTATATTTACTTTCGGGAATTACTGTGTGGAGAATTTTTGTAAATTCAACTACAGGAGCATTAACATCATTACAGAGAAATAGAGATTTGGTTCTAAAGGTGCGAATACAACGAATATTACTTCCTCTTTCATCTGTTTGCTCAGGTGTATTAACAGGTATATTTGAAATAATAATCTATGTACTTTTTTATGTAATTATCAAGAAAACAATTCATATTGAATTTCTTTTAACAATTCCATGGCTTTTTGTTTATTTTTTATGTTTATCAGGTATTTCATTTGTGTTATCCATTATATATATATATTTCAAAGATATTAAGCCGGCATGGGATATCTTTACTCAGGCATTATTCTTCTTATGCCCGATTTTTTATCCACTTTCTTTAATCCCAATACAATATATGACTTATTATCTTCTAAATCCAATAGCTGTATTTATTATTGGTTTTCAAAATATCTTATATAAAGGTATTATGCCTGATATTACAATACTTATTAATTCATTATTCTTCTCAATAATTATTTTTCTTATTGGAATAATGCTATTTAAGTTTTTAGAAAATGGAATGGTGAAACGAATATGAGAAAAAGAATGATTGAAGCAAATAATATTGTTCTAAATTATCATATTCCATGCGGTTTATTCAAGACCGAAAAATTAACAGCAGTGAATAATATATCATTTGAAGTATATGAAGGAGAAATGTTATCAATTATTGGATTCAATGGTTCAGGGAAAACAACAATGCTTTCTTTGATCTCCGGAATATTAAAACCGGATAGTGGAAGTATTAAAGTTCATGGACGGATTGTTCCTTTTTTGGGACTTGGTATAGGTTTTAATCCTGAACTTTCAGGTAAAGAAAATGTTTTTCTTTATGGCACCATAATGGGACTTCCGAGAAAAGAAATAATGAGGGTCTATGATGATATTGTTGAATTTTCCGAATTAAAGAAATTTATGCATTTAAAAATAAAGGAATATTCAAGCGGAATGTATGTGCGACTTGGATTTTCTGTAGCAATACACACACATCCGGATATTTTGATCATTGATGAAGTACTTGCTGTTGGCGATTATGCATTTCAGCAGAAATGTTTAAATAAAATTGTGCAGATGAAGAGTGATTTAAAGACAATATTGTTTGTCTCACATAATATGGGCTTAATAACAAGATTCTCAGATAGGGTAATTCTTTTAAATGGAGGAAAATTGATTCTTGAAGGAGAACCGGAAACAGTAGTAAATAAATTTATGAATATGAGAAAAGAAATGCCTGTTCCTGAAATAAATAGAAGAGGAAGCGGAGAAATCGTTTATACAGAATATGGATTTGAAAATAATAGAGATGAGTTTGCTGACAATGAAATCGCTCAACTGATACTGAAATATACTAATAATTCCGCAATTGAGGAAGCTATTCCGGGATTTGCATTATACTCAGATAATGGACAATTAATAACAGGACCAAATTTGATGGATTATGAAAGACAATTTTTAAATCCTAATAAAACTGGTGAAATAAGAATAAGGATTCCAATGGGATTTTTAAATCCCGGAAAATATTATATTTCACTTGGTATGTATGATAAAACAAATAGATTCCCTTATGACCATATTGAATATGCGGTAAATTTCACAAGAACAGGAGAAATAAGAGATTACTCCGGACCGGTAAAACCAAACATTGAATGGGAAATAAAATGAAAATTAACTGGATTAGTTCTTTACCACCCGCAGTATCCGGAATTGCTATATATTCCTTTGAACTTTTAAGAATTCTTAAAGATAATTTTAATATGGATATTAATGCAATTATTCCTGACATGATTTATAAAACTGAAAAAGAAAACTCACTTAACATTTATTCATTAGGGAATCATCCTACACATGAAAAAACATATAATATGCTTATAAAAAAGCAGGGTATAGTATTTATTCATGATTTGAATATTCATGATTTAATGTATTTCTTAACTATGAGTAAAGGGAAAAAAACTAAATATATTTCATATTTACTTATGGAGAATAATATTACAGATGAAGATATTGAAACATTACTGTATAGTGATTTTGAAAATAGAAAAGCATTATTCTATAAATACAATATGATAACAGAAGTTGCATTAATGAATAATCATTTTATTGTTCACACAGAAAGGGCTTCAAAAATAATAAAGGCAATAAACCCCAAAGCAAACATTTTAAGAATAAATCATTTTTCTATTTGGCAGGATTATAAGGCATTAGATTTGCAGAGAGGGAGAATTATTATTAGTGTGTTCGGATATATGTCAAAGAATAAAAAGGTAGAGGAAATTATTGAAGTGTTTTCAAAATTCATAAAAAAAGCAAAAAATAATTATTTGCTTAGATTTGTGGGTAAAGATGCTGATATTAATACAAATAAATTAATAAAATTATATAGTGTGGAATCATACACAGAAATAATATCAAATGCCACTGATGATGAGTATTTGCAATTGATGAAGGACTCTGATTTTGCAATTAATCTGAGAATCCCAGACAATGGCGAAGTATCAGGCAATATGATAAAATTTATGGGTTTTGGAATCCCGATTGCTTCTAATACAACAGATGCTAATATTCCTAAAGGTACATATTATGAGATTAACAAAAATGATTTATCTAATTCCCTTATGTCCTATTTTTCTATGATTGACAGAAAGGATGAACATTTTGTTTTAATGGGAAAAAGTGCTTATGATTATATAAGAGACGAATGTAATGTTGAAAGCATATCATCTAAAATAAGGGCTTTCATTTTTGATTATGAAGAGTATAATATAATTGCACAGAAAAAGGTATGTAAAAAGAAATTATTGGAACCATTACATATGTCTGATAAAATTAAAACTATATTAAGGAGAGAGCTATGAAAATCTTATTATTCGGTTCATCCGGACTATTGGGTAATTATTTAAAACGCACATTAATGAAGGAAAATGATATAATTAGTCCGGCAAAATATGAATTGGATATTCAGGCAACAGAAAAGATAGAGAAAAAAATTGATAGTGAAAATATTGAGGCAATAATTAATGCTTCAGGTATGACAAATGTATATCTGTGTGAAAAAAATGAAGAAAAAACATATAAAATTAATGCAATTGCTCCTGGAGATGTAGCTAAAATTGCTTATAATCATAACATTCCATTTGTTCATTTTTCTACCAACTTTATTTTTGATGGTAAGAAAAATGATTTATATCTTGAATCTGACAAACCGAATCCACTCAATGTTTATGCAAAATCAAAAGTTGATGGAGAAAACAGGGTAAGACAAAATAATACAAACTCATTAATAATTCGCTCTGCTGAAATTTTTGGTATTGGTAAGTATTCACCAAATCATAATATTCCTTATTATATTATAAGACAAATAATTAATAAAAAGGATTTAAATTTATATCAAATTAATACAAGTCCTACTTATGCATATCATATTGCTTTAAGAGTGATGGAACTTATAAAAAACAAAGTGAATGGGATTCTGCATTTAGTGAACAATGGTCAATGTACATATTTTGAAATAGCTGAAAAGATCTTAAAAATTATGAAAAGAAGAGCAGAAATAAAAATAAAGGAAAGTATATTTAGTTTTGATGTAGCAACAAATATTCCTTTGGGTAGTGAACGGTTATCTAAAACAGGAATTGAAGAAATGCCTGATGCACAGACTGCATTATCGGAGTTTATTAAAGAAGTTTTATGAACAATCCCCTTATAATTGTTCAGATTGTAAATTACAATGGTCTGTTAAATGAAAACGAGATATTTAAAAAATGTCTTGAATCAGTGAGAAATCAAACATACAGAAATTTAATTATTCATATTATTGATAATAATTCAGATGATGGAAGCATTGAATTTATAAATAATAATTACCCTGCCTATAAATTGACTATAAATAAACAGAATGAAGGATATATTGCTCATAATAGAGGATTGAAATACTTCTATAAACACAATGGGGATTATCTTATTATAATGAATAATGATATTGTACTTAAAATGGATACTATTAAAAAAATGGTGGAATATGTAGAAAAAAATCCCAATATTGGAATATGTTCGCCAATAATAAATTTTTCAGGAAAAAAAGATATTGTGAATTCAACAGGTATTTTATTGAATTATGCGGGGTTTACCGCAAACCGTGATTATTTAAATCATTGTAATAATAAATTGATGAGTGAGAATATTTCCGCACTTTCAGGTGCCTTTATGATTATAAGAAAAGATGCTGTTAGAAAAACATCACTTTTTGATAAATTCTATTCTTCCTATTATGAGGATGTTGATCTATGTTTACGACTCATTACAGAAACCGATTATAATTTAGCCATTAATCCTGATTGTGTATGCTATCATCAATATTCGTCTTCTTGGGGGAAAAAAAATAAAAAGAAGGATTTTTTAATATTAAGAAATCAATATTATTTAATAAATAAATTATTTAGCCCCGATTTATTGTTTCCATCTATCATGTATTTATTTAGAACAAGATTTTTGAAGAGAAATTTTCTGCATTTAAAAATTATGATAAATCTATTTTTAAATATACCTTTAATAATGTTTAATAGATTAATTCATTCCATTAAATCAAAAAAGAAAGTAAAGAAATTTCTTTTTCCTTCATATAAACCATTTAAATCCGAATTGCCAATGAGTGAATCTGCTGCATTATATGATGAATTCCCTAATAAAGAGGATATTCCTTCAAGAATTATTATGGGAATAAATGATAAAATTATTGGTAATGGATTCTCACTGCTTGATAGTGAATATCCTCTTGGTAGGTATATTATAAAAAAGGCAACATTGTTTCTTGGTGGAAAAGGAAAATTCATAAGAATACATGGTTT
>CBDUZN010000157.1:0-5081 GCA_965371715.1 uncultured bacterium
TCAATACATTCCTCGAATTACTCAGAATCAATACATTCCTCGAATTACTCAGAATCAATACATTCCTCGAATTACTCAGAATGTACCTCAAATTATTCGGATAAATAGCGGACGAAGACAACCAATATAATGAGCCTCTGCTCATCTGCCCTGTTAACTTATTATTTAAATTATTAATGCTCAATATATTCCTCGAAATACTCAGAATATACATTTATTTGGTTGTGTGAGAGAGCGGAAAAATAATTATCATTATTCATCCCGGTTATACTCGGTAAATTTTCCATCAGCCCATAATAGTTCAAGATCATATTTCTTTCTTATTTCCTCCGTGAATATATGTACAAGGGTATTATTGTAATCCAGCAGTATCCATTGTCCATAATTTTCCCCTTCTATGCCTCTTACTTTGTATTCCTTTTTCAATTCTTTATGTATATGTCTGAAAATTGCAATTGTTTGTACTGTTGATGCCCCTGAACATATAATAAAAGTATCAGTAAAAGCATTCAGTTCACTTAAATCTATTTTTACAACATCAAATCCTTTCTTTTCCTCTATTGCCTGAATAATCTTTTCATTCAATTCCATTAGTTTTCTCCTTCAAATATTTTTTATAATCATTTCCGATTATTACTGTAACATCAATATACAGACTTGAATCAATATCACTCATAACATTATTGCAATTGAGTTTTTTTGCTACATATTTTCCATAAGCACAATTTTCTTTCAATCTATCTATAATCATTGTTTCTGCTATTGTATCAAATTTAGCATTTGAAATAATTATAACATCAAGTTTATTGTCCTTCAAATACTGTGATGTTTTTTTTGCCAAGCCATTTTGATTGGTTCCATTGAGCACCTCCACGCGCAATATTTCCTTATCAATCATTGTATTATGATATTCCATTAAGGATTTTACCAAAACAATAATTACAAGAATACTAATTAAAATTGCTATAATCTTCTTCATTTTTCTATAATACTGCCTGCTTTAATAATTGTATTTTCCTTTAATTCCACATTATTCAGGTATGTAAATGACTTGATGATACAACCCTTATTAATAATGGTTTTTCCTTTTATTACAACATTACTCTCAATAATCACATCATTCTCACATTTTACATCACTATCAATATATATACTTTCAGGATTCTCCATTGTTACACCATTTCTCATCATTTCTTCCCTTTTCCTATTAAGCATGATCTGTTCTATTTCAGCCAATTGATTTCTATTATTTACTCCTAAAACCTCAGAAGCATTTTCTACAATTACCGAATCCACCAATAAATGATTTTTATGAGCAATACTGATAAGATCTGTAATATAATACTCTTTCTGTATATTATCATTTTTAATGCTGTCAATGTACTTACAAATGAAATCTGAATTTATACAGTATATCCCGGCATTTACTTCTTTGATTTCTTTTTGTTTATCATTAGCATCTTTATGCTCAACTATACTCTTAATGTTTCCTGACTCATCTCTCTCTATTCTTCCATAACCAAAAGAATTAATTGGCATCATAGTTAGTATAGTTACTGTATTTTGTTTCAACTTATGAGTTTCCAATAATTTCTCAATTGTTTCTTCCCTTATCAAAGGAACATCTCCTGATAGAATAATTACATTACTATTTTTCATAATATGAGTAACTGCACTTTTAAGTGCATCTCCTGTTCCTAATTGCTCTTTCTGATAAGCAAAATCTATTAATGATTTTTTTGAATACTGAGTTTCAAAATATTTTTTCACCTTCTCGCTTCCATTGCCAATAAGGAGAATGATCCTTTCAGGATTCAGTTTTGAGGATGTATTAACAATATGTTCTAAAATAGGTTTTCCGCATACATTGTGCATAACCTTTGGAATTGTTGATTTCATTCTTGTTCCCAATCCACCGGCAAGAATAAGTATATTAATTGTCATTTCAACCTCACTCTAACATTATCTATGAGTCGTGTTTTTCCAATGTAAACAGCAATAAAAATCCTTCCATATTTTGTTGCTTTCGTGATTCTTCCTAAATTTTTCTCATCAAGAAATTGTACATAGTCAACCTCAGCATTAGGAACAAACTTTAATTTTTTCTTTAACTCATATATTTTATTTACTTTATCTCCACCATTTTCAATTCCATTTTTTGCATGTGTCATATATTTACAGATTAGTGAAGCATTATTTTTTTGTCTATAAGATAAATAAGAATTCCTTGAACTCATTGCAAGCCCGTTTTCTTCTCTTATAATTTTCCCTGAAATAATTTTTATTGGCAAATTTAAATCCTCTGTCATTTTTCTTATTATCAGTAATTGCTGATAATCCTTTTCACCAAAAAAAGCATAATCGGGATTTGTAATATTAAACAATTTTGACACAACATTAGTTACGCCCTTGAAATGTCCAGGACGACTGGCTCCACATAAAACATTTGCTAAATTATCTACATTTACTTCTTTAAACGGACATTTAGCCATCGTATCTGTATTTGGAAGAAACAATAGATCCGTTCCAACATCCTTTAATCTTTTAATATCATTTTCTGTTGTTACAGGATAATTAGCAAAATCCTCTCCTTCCGAGAATTGAAGAGGATTAATAAAAATTGATACAATTGTATAATCACATTCTTTAATTGATTTTTTTACAAGAGAAATATGTCCATCATGAAGATTTCCCATAGTAGGTACAAAGCCAATTGTATTTCCTTTTGTTTTTTCCTGATCCACACTTATTTTTATATTGGATGGTTTTTTGATTATTTTCATTAATCACCAACAGAAATAGGTTTTAAAAATTTGAGTCCATTAAAAGGCTTTTCAATTTCCTGTAATATCTGAGTAAGTGGACTTTTATCTTCCGTAATATTAACATCATCAACATTCACCATAAGAACAGGGGCCTTTCTATAATGCATAAAGAAATTATTATAATTTCTGCTTAATTCTTCAATATAGTCCGAAGAAATATTTTCTTCAAAAGTTCTTCCTCTGCTTCTAATTCTCTTCATAATTGTCTCAGTGGATGCCTGAAGGTAAATTATCAGATCTGGTTTGGTAATATCCTTTTTAATAAACTTGACAATATGTTCATAAAGAATTAACTCATTTTCATCAAGATTAATATTTGCAAAAATCTGATCCTTCTCAAATATATAATCGCTAATAACCAAATCAAAGAATAATCTGTTTTGCATTAATTTCTGCATTTGTTTATATCTGGCAAAAAGAAAAAATATCTGCGTTTGAAATGCAAATGCCTCAATATTATCATAAAACTGATTAAGAAAAGGATTCTCCTCCACAGGCTCAAGAATTAGTTCAGCATTGTAATATCTTGCAAGTTTTGTTGCTAATGTAGTTTTTCCCACGCCTATTATCCCTTCTACGGAAATGAATTTGTAAGGTATGGTCAAGTTCGCTCCTCTTTTATGTTAATTAAATACTTTTTTCATTTTTTGATGTAATCCATTTTCTTCAATAATTACTGTAGGTATTTTGTTTAATCCCGGAATAATTATATCCGGTTGAATTTCATCAAGCATAAAAAGCCAAAAATACCTCTTTGACAATTCTTTGTGAGGTATTATTAATTCATCATTTTTAAGTATTATATCATTATATATGATTATATCAATATCAATCAATCTTGGTCCCCATTTGAATGTTTTTTCTCTTCCAAGTATAATTTCCAGATTTTTTATATATTTAAGTAATGCCATTGGTTTAAACTCGGATTCTACTTCTAATACTACATTAAGGAAATCATCCTGGTTTGTATATCCTAATGGCTCTGTTAAATATGTATTGGATTTAGCAATAATCTTTATATTATTATTATTAAATTCGCTAATTACATTTTCAAATATTTCCTTGCATTTTCCACAATTACATCCCAATGCAAGAAAAATAGCTCTTTTACTCTTCATATTCTACTGTCACGGACTGACAGTTGCTTAGTGATTGAATTGTTTTTTTGGTTAGTGAAATCTTTAATTTCATTATTTCAGAAAATCTATGTTTTAAAGATAAATACAGATGTTCAATCAATTCTTCCATAGTATCCCATTTTTTTTCATTAAGAATATTCATACTGTATTCATATATTAGTGAATAATCCAAAAATACACTCTTTTTAATATTATATTTGATATATAATGAAATTTTATTCTTTTCTTTTTTCTCATTTTCTAAAATACCCAAAAATATTTCTGTCTCTATTTTCAAAGTAAAATCAAGCATTTTTTCCCTCAATAATACCTACCGGCATTATCATTTCTTCCATAGATAAGCCACCATGCTGGAAAGTATTATAATATTTTTTCTTGTATTGATTAAACTTTGTTGAATATACTAAATACCCATTCCCCGTTGAAATATACCATTTGTCTGTCTTTTTTGGAATAGGTAAACCAAATGATTCAGGATCATCTATAGTTAAAACCGTTTTATCTTCAACTTTTATTGATGAACCGAATTTATACTTCAAATTAACGGATACATCTTTTCCTGTTTCAATGCGTTGCGGTTTTGTTGAGATAATTGAACCATGATCAGAGGAAATAACAATACTATATCCTGCATTTACTGCTCTCTTTATAAAATCAAGAATTCCGCTTGTTCTGAACCATGTTGAAATAAAACCCAAAAGACTGTTTTCATCTGGAAGTAAATCCTTAAGAATATCACTTTCCGATCTGAAATGAGTAAAGACATCCATTATATTGATTACCAATGCATTGAAATCATAATTATCAATATTATTAAAATTATCAAAGTATTTAGAAAGATTCTCATTTGTAGAAAGTTTTGAATATGAAATTTTTTTGTCACCACATGATAATTTTATTTTTCTTTTTAGAAAAAATTCTTCATGCTGATTTTGACTTTCTTTATTAAAAAAACTCCATCTGTCAGGAAAAATCTTAAACATTTGCTGTGGTAATAAGCCACTGAATATGGAATTCCTTGAATATGGTGTTGCCGTAGGGAGAATTGAATAATAATAGGTAAGTTTTGTTTTGAAATAATCCTGTAAAAATGTTTCCATTAATAGATAATGATCAT
>CBDUZN010000158.1:0-5012 GCA_965371715.1 uncultured bacterium
ACAGATAAGAATGATTGCAAAATTGATGTCAATATAATTCTTAATCATGTTCATGAAAACGGAGAATTATCCTATCAAAAACTCAATGAATTATTATCAGGGAAATTTGCTATTGAAACAATAGATAATCTTATTACAAGAATTCAAACACTTGGTGTAGTTTTGGTGGATAAGGAATTGCCGGAAAAAATTGAAGCAAAAAAACGAAAAAAGCCAAAAATCAGAAATAGCAAATATGATGATCCTGTAAGAATGTATTTACAGGAAATGAAATCCATAAAATTATTAACAAAGGAAAGCGAAGTAACAATTAGCCAAACAATAGAGGAAAGTAGTAGACTGATTTTAGAGAATTTGTTAAGTATTCCAAGGACAATGGAATTTGTGGAAAATTATTATACTCGTGTAATGGAATTTGACGAATCCATAGATCACTATTTTCATATTGAAGATCCGGAAATAAGTAATGAATTATCTCATAAAAAGAAAGTAAAACGATTGAGAGCATTGTTTGCCGGAATGGAAAAATATGAAAAGAAAATTGGTGAATATATGAAAGGCTATTCCCGTCTAAAAAAGAGTGATAAGGTAAAAATGGAGAAAAAGGTTAAACTGTGTTTTTCAAAGCTTGTTGATAAAATTGCTTTAATGCAGATAAATCCATTAATGATAGAAAGCATAATAAAATATTATAATTCAGTTGAAAAAGATGTTAGACAGGAAATTCAAAAAAAGGAACTCATTGCAAACAGGTTCAAACATCCTTTGGATGAGATTATTAAGGAATCCCAAAAAAATGGGATTGTAAATATAAAATTCAGAAAACATGGATTCACAAGAAATGATTTTAATGATATTCTAAGAGAGATTTATATTATTGATGAAAATATTCAATCATTAGAAGATAATGTGCGAATCCAGCATATGGATTTTATTGGTTTAACAAGAAATGTAAGAAAATTTGAATGTGAATTGAGTAATGCAAAGCAGACAATGATAAAATCCAATGTACGACTTGTAATATCAATTGCGAAAAGATATACGAATAGAGGATTGGAATTCATGGATTTGATTCAGGAAGGAAATGCCGGATTGATGAAAGCAGTTGAGAAATTTGATTATAAAAAAGGATACAAATTTTCAACATATGCAACATGGTGGATAAGACAATCAATAACAAGAGCAATTGCTGATCAAGCGCGAACAATAAGAGTGCCAGTACACATGATTGAAGTAATGCATAAGGTTGTTAAAGCAACGCGTACATTAATGCAGGAATTTGGCAGAGAACCGACTGAAAAAGAAATCTCTGAAAAACTTAGTATGCCTGTTGATAAAATAAAAAGTGTTTATAAAATTGCTCAGGAAACAATTTCCCTTGATAAACCTATTGGAGACAGTGACGAATCGGTATTCTGTGACTTCATAGAAGATGTAGAACAAAAATCACCACAGTACCATGCTATGCATTCAATGCTGAAAGAGCGTCTTGGATTAGTTTTGCAGGATTTAACCCCAAGACAGCAAACTGTGCTGAAACTTAGATTTGGACTTCAGGATGGTTATCCAAGAACATTAGAAGAAGTTGGAGAAATCCTTGATGTAACAAGAGAAAGGGTGAGACAAATTGAGGCAAAGGCGCTGGAAAAACTTAGTCACAAGAACAGAGCCGAAGTATTGAAGCCATTCCTGAATATTTCAGCATGAAGATTGTTAGATCAAATATATATAATAATGGAAGATATGTTGAATATATGATTGTTGACAATGGTGTTATTACCTATATTGGTAATGATCAGCCATCTTATAAAGGGAATATTGAGGATTTATCCGATGGTTTTATTTATCCCGGTTTTATTGATTCACATATGCATTTAATGCAGTATGGGTTATCCCTTCTAAGATGTGATTTAAGAGGATCAATTAACAGGGATGAAATATATCAGAGAATAGATGAATTTATAAAACAGCATTCTGATAGAGTATTTATCATTGCCGAAGGGTTTGATGAATCTACTTTTAGTAATATTGGTTTGCCTGAAAAAAAGATTTTAGATAAAATTAGTCCATTAGTTCCATTGATTGTGCGGCGTATATGTGGACATATAGCAGTAGTAAATAATGCTGCAGAAGATGTATTAAGAAAAAGTCCATATTTTGGTAAAACAAAAATTGAAAATGGTATTCTAAAAGAAGGAATTATACTCCATTTAAACAGAGTATTTGATACATCAGATAAAATGAAAGAGCATGGACTTTTGAAAGCTCAAAGTGAATTATTTTCTCATGGAATTACTTCCATTGGTGATATGAGCACTGAAGAAACAATTGCATTTTTAAGAAAAGGAATTCTCGCTCTTAATGTTATCAGTTACTTTCCTGCGGATTCAATTAATAGTATAGAGAAAGATGAAAAAATCAGGGAATCAATTGCTGGCATAAAAATATTTTTAGATGGCGCAATAGGTAGTTATACTGCTGCAATGGATATACCCTTTAAAAATACGAATAATGCCGGTGATTTACTTGTATGTGAAAAGGAATTAAGAAAATTACACTTATTTGCAGAGAAATTTGATTTAAAAATTGCTGCTCATGCAATAGGGAATAGAGCAATTTGTCTTGCGGCAGATATTTTAACTGAAGGTCATAGAATTGAACATTGTGAAATTGCTTCCGAAAATGTACTTCACATTATAAAGAAAAAAAATATTTATCTTTCAATGCAGCCGAATTTTATTGGCAATTGGGGAATGAAAGGACAAATGTATGAAAATCGTTTAAATGATTCTGATTACAAATTCAATAATGTTTGTTCCTATATTGATAAAATTGGAATAAAGATGGGTTTTGGTTCGGACAATATGCCTGTGTCTCCATTATATGGTATAAAATCAACAGTAAATGCGGGATTTGATAATCAAAGATTAAATCCTCTAAGGGCAATGGAACTTTACACGAGTGGAAGTTCTGATATAATGAATATAGAAAATAGGGGTGAATTAAAAGAAAATACATTTGCTGATTATGTTGTATTATCTGCACCATTAGAGAAAATCAGCGAAAAAGCAATAGAAGTAATAATAACAGTGAAGAATGGAAAAACTGTTTACAAAAGGAGGAATCTATGATTTTTCTTCTAATAGTACTAATAGTTCTTGTTTTGGCTTTTGCAATAAAGGCTATTGTTATTGTCAAACAGGCACAAAATGTAATTGTTGAAAGATTGGGTAAGTATAATAGAACGCTTGATAGTGGTATTCATATTATAATCCCTATTGTTGATTCTGTAAGACCAGTTACTCTGAATCGTAGGCAATACCAAAGAGTTGATCTTAGAGAACAGGTATTGGATTTCCCGCCTCAACCGGTAATCACTAAGGATAATGTAACAATGTCCATAGATTCAGTGATATATTTCCAGATTGTTGATCCAAAGAGAGCTGTTTATGAAATTATTGATTTAATGATAGCCATTGAAAAATTGACTATCACAACATTAAGAAATGTTATTGGTGATTTGACACTTGATGAAACACTTATTTCAAGAGGAAAGATTAATACGGAACTTCAGATTATTCTTGATGAAGCAACGGACAAATGGGGAGTCAAGGTAAATAGAGTAGAACTGAAAAATATTAATCCACCGGAAGAGATTGAGGAAGCAATGACAAAACAGATGAAAGCAGAAAGAGAAAAAAGATCTGTTATTTTGCTTGCCGAAGGTGATAAGCAATCCAGAATATTGAGAGCGGAAGGTGAGAGAGAAGCGGCTATTAAAACAGCAGAAGGCGAGAAACTTTCATTAATACTTGTTGCAGAAGGAAAAGCAAAGGCAATTGAGAATGTTTTCGGAGCAATTCATGAAGGAAAGGCAACAGAGGATGTTATTGCAATAAAATATTTGGAAACATTAGAAAAAATTGCAGATGGAAAATCATCCAAGGTGTTTTTACCATATGAAGCATCGGGATTTTTAGCATCACTTGGATCAATAAAGGAAATTTTCAATAAGGATGTAAATGCAGAAAAATCAGAAAAAACAGAATAAGATTATTTCATTCATCTATCTTATTCGTCTGAATAATACATTAATATCAATATTATCATTGATAGTAGCAATTTATATTGGCAACAATCTATTTGAAACACATAAATTGATTTTTGCAATTTTGACCGTATTTTTTCTATCATCAGGTGGGAATATGATTAATGATTATTATGATATTGATACTGATAAAATCAATAAACCGCAGAGACCATTAATATCTGATTCATATAACTTGCGATCTATTTTCCGATTTTCAATAATTATGCTAATAATTGGCATTGTATTTTCTGCCTTTATCAGTTTTTTCACTTTAATAATTGCTTTCATTGCATCAGTTTTACTTTTTTGCTATTCAAAATATTGTAAAAGAATGTTTTTATTGGGAAATTTTGTTATTGCATTTCTTGCAGGTTTACTATTTATTTATGGTGCATTGATAGCAGATAATATTGTTGCCGGGATATTCCCGGCAATTCTTGCATTTTTAATTACCTTTGGTAGAGAAATTACAAAGGATATTGAGGATTATGAAGGTGATAAAGAATCAGGAATGCATACTTTACCCATTATTGTTGGTAAACAGAACGCATTTATTGTTGCTGCAATTACTTTCCTTATACTTATAGGTCTTTCATTTGTTCCCTATTTCATGGGCATATATAATAGATGGTATTTTTTCATAATTGTTTTTGGAGTAGATATTGTATTATTAATACTATTAATTATGTTTTATCTATTTGATGATATAAAAACAAAAAGATTTGTAAATAATTATATAAAATATGATATGATAATTGGCTTATTAGCAATAATAATGGGTATGAAATAATGTTTCAAACAATTATACTTGGGATTATTCAGGGATTAACAGAATTCTTACCTGTTTCCAGTTCAGGACATCTTGCTGTTTTTGGGAAAATATTTGGTTTGGAATCAAACAATTTATTTCTTGTCCATATAA
>CBDUZN010000159.1:0-5011 GCA_965371715.1 uncultured bacterium
ATACTGCTATTTGCTCTCAATACAATATTTATTGTATACGATAAACCTCAAATTACTCGTAATATGCCATATAAACATAATATATTTCATTGTTTTATTATTATGAATAGAGCATCCTAATCCCTACCATATTGACAGTTTGTTTTAAAGTGTTAATATTCATAAATATTATTAAATTAAGGAGGTTTTTAAATGCATAAAAAATTATTTATACCAGGACCTGTAGAGGTTGTTAAAGAAGTCAGGGATGCAATGGCTGTTGAGATGATTGGGCATAGATTTCCTGAATTTGTTGAACTTTACAATGAAACAGTACCAAAAGTGCAAAAAATGCTTTATACAGAAAATGTACTATTTCTTGTTACTGCATCTGCAACGGGCTGTATGGAATCAGTTGTAAGAAATTTCTCAAACAAGAAAATTCTTACTTGTATGTGCGGAGCATTTTCAGACAAATGGCATACAATTGCAACAAGTAATGGCAAAGCAGCAGATGAATTAAAGGTTGAATGGGGAAAAGCAATTACAGCTGAAATGATTGATGAAAAACTCAAAACAGGTGAGTATGATCTTGTAACATTGGTATTAAATGAAACTTCAACAGGAGTTTATAATCCCATTAATGAGATCTGTGAAGTTATGAAAAAGTATCCGGATGTGATCTTAGCTGTTGATGCTGTTTCAGCAATGACAGGTGTGAAGATTGAAGTTGATAAACTTGGTATTGATGTAATTCTTGCCGGTTTACAGAAAGCATTTGCCATACCTCCAGGACTTGCTATAATGGCTGTCTCGGAAAAAGCATTGAAAAAAGCAGAAACAGTGGAAAACAGAGGTTTTTATTTTGATGTACTTAGCTTTTTGAAATATCATAAAAAGGGACAAACACCATCAACACCTTCAATTTCACATATTAATGCACTTAATGTTCAGATGGACAGAATGTTTAAAGAAGGCATTGAAAACAGATTTAAGAGACATAAAGAAATGAATGATATGGTATGTGAGTGGATTAAAGATAAGGGATTTGAATTATTCCCCGAAAAAGGATATGAATCTCCAACAGTTGTAACAATTAAAAACACACATGGAAAATCCGTTGCAGACCTTAATAAGGAACTTGGAAAAAGAGGAAAAGTATTATCAAATGGATATGGCAAATTGAAGGAAAATACATTTAGAATTGGTACTATGGGCGATTTGCAGCCATCAGACATTAAGGAATTATTGGAAGATATTAATGAGATATGGAATTTGTAGGAGGTTAAAATGAAAGTACTTGTCAGTGATAAAATTGCGGATAGTGCTGCTCAGGCACTCAAAGATATGGGACATGATGTTACAATAAAAACAGGAATGACACCTGAAGAACTTATTGAATTTATTCCTCCATTTGAGGCAATCATTATAAGAAGCGCTACAAAAGTAAGAAAAAACATTATTGATGTTGCACCGAATCTTAAACTTGTTGTAAGAGGCGGAGTAGGACTGGATAATGTTGATCTTGATTATGCAAAAGAAAAAGGTATAACAGTTAATAATACACCAACAGCTGCTTCATTATCAGTTGCAGAATTGGCAATTGCTCACATGATGTCTCTTTCAAGATATATTGCTCTAGCTGATAGCACAATGAAGGATGGTAAATGGAATAAGAAACAGTATAAGGGACATGAACTTTCAAATAAAACACTTGGAATTATTGGATGCGGTAGAATTGGAAGAGAAACAGCCCGTATAGGTATTAATGGTTTCAAGATGAATGTTGTTGGATATGATCCTTATGTAAAAGAATGCAGTGACCCTTGTATTGAAATGATGAAGATTGATGAAGTATTTGAAAAAGCAGATTATATTTCAATGCATTTACCTTTAACTGATGACACAAAGCATATGATCTCTACCAATGAATTTAAGAAGATGAAGGAAACTGCTTATTTTGTTTCATGTGCAAGAGGTGGAGTGGTTGATGAAAAAGCACTTACAGAGGCATTAAAAAACAAAGATATTGCCGGTGCTGCTCTTGATGTATTTGAAAAAGAACCAAATGAAAGATGCGAACTTTTTGATCAGGATAATTTTGAAGCAACTCCACATATTGGAGCCCAGACATTTGAAGGGCAGGCAAGAGTTGGAGATGAAATTATAAAGATTCTTAAAGAACATATTTAATAATAGGGGGTTTTATACCCCCTTCTTTTATGTTGAACAATTATTTCAGAACAAAATCATTTTTCTATATTCTCATTGAATCAATAATTACAATTATTGATATTATTTCCATATTTATATTAACTTTTCCATTATTTGTGATTTGGAGAAATTTATTTTTTAGTTTATATATGTATTGGTTTATATTGATATTATTAATTCCTATTCCAGTATTTAGATTCTTGATAAATAATTTATCATATAATAAAATTATACTTAAAATCAATAATCTAAATACATTTATAAAAAATTATTTTATTACTGTTCATGAGATTTATAAAAAAGAAAATATAAGCAGTATTGAAAATGAGTTGATTGAAGAATTCAGGGCGGTTAAAGATGATATTCATATTTTCAATATACAGAAATTCAGAAGAACAATATTTATTTTTGTGATTGGTATTATAATGAATCTCATTTTAATAACAGTAATGCCATTATGGTATTCAAATGCAATGAATTTTACAATGAAAAATGTTATATTAAAGGTACAAAATGGCAATATTGAAAAATATTCAGCTAATATGGGATTATTAAAAGGAAATTTATTTGTTGTTTATAATAATACTATAATACCAAAAAATCTTTATAGTGGCTCACCAATTGGAAGGCAAATTTATTACAAGGGCCCAATGGTTATGAGCAATAGTATTAATATGGAACTTATTGAAAGTTTATATCCGGATTCCGTTAAGTCAATTATTAAACCGCCGAAATATCAAAAATTAAGCATTGATACACAGTATGGTAATATAATTAACATAATGGAATTTTCAGACATATCCATTTATTGGTTTATTGAAAATGATACAATAAATAAAACAGTTAAAATGCTTTGTAATTCAAAAAGCGACACTGTAGGTGTGAATTATCATAACAATACATTTGAAGTAAATATAAATATTAAACAGGATGAATATCCTATTTGCGGGTTTCTTAAAAAGGATCAAAAAGGATTTTTGAGTGATATTATTGAGATTCCATTTTTTATTGGGGATGATTATAGTATTGATTATGCAGGGGTACTCAAAATTCAGGGAAATGATACTGTTGATTATAGAATCAATGAAATTAATGATTCAATATTTATTTACCGAATGTTTACAAATGAAAATGAAAGTGGAAAATATACTTTAATTGCCTATGCAAAGGATAACAACCCATTTAGAAAGCAATTAACATTTTCAGAACCATTTATATTAAGATTTTTCAAAGATGATAAACATTATGAATTTGTAAAAGACAGCATAGCACAATTTAGTAATGAAAGTGCGAAATCCAAGGAACTAATTTCACGATTTGAAAAAGCAAAGAATATGTTAACAAATAAAAACAATGAAAAGGCAATCAAGGAATTTAAGGATGCAGTAAAGGAATTAGATGATTTTAGTAAGCAGATGAAAGAGAAATTAGAGAAATTATCAACAATGAAAATGGAAAACGAACTATATAAACAGATATATGAAATAAAGAAAAAAATTGATAAATTGGATAAAGAATTATTAAATAGGATTTTTAAAAATAATGAGATGCAGCAATTAACGGCGATGAACAAAAAACAGGCAGAAGATTATATAAAAAAGAATTCCGATAAGATTATTGAATCATTAAAACAATTTGAGAAAATGCTTGATAAATTGGAACATTTGAGTGATTTAATAATGGCGGAAAAAGCAATTGAATCAATGATTCAGAAAGAAGAAAAAATTATAAAAGATAATGATTTTGAAAAACAAAATGAAATTACCGAGGGACTTAATGAATTGTCTGAAAAACTGAAAAACAATGTAAAAACTACAGCAATTCGTCAGGATATTAAGCAGGCAGAAAATTTATCTGCAAAAACAGAGAAAAATAGTGAAAATGCAGAGGAATTACTGGAAGAGATGAAAGATATTCAAAAGCAATTGAATGAACAAATAGATGGCATGACAAACAGTGATAATATTGATATTAATACAATTATCATATCATTATATGGACTTAATCAATATTTATATGATAGTAGTAATGATGATAATTCCAAAAACACATATAAGAGAATATATGAATATATGATTAAAAAATCTCCTAATAACCCATTATCCAATCTTATATATCATGCATATAAAATGGCAAATATGGAAACAGAAGATGAGGCATTGATTGAATTTAATATGCAGATAATTGCATTTCTTCTAAATCAAAAAAGTGATAAGCAGGGGCAGGGGATGTCCCTTGAGCAGATGATGAGTCAAATGCAGAATATGAGTAAGAAGGAACAGGCAATATCGGAAATGTTAAAGGAATTAATGAACATGGGTGCGGGAGAACCGCAAATATTACAGGATATTGCAAATATGCAGAGGGAAATGGCGGGCAAGATGAAAAAAATGAATGAGGGTGGAGGAAAACTTTTAGGGGAACTTGAGCATATTGCGGACTCACTTGAAGATATTAGTGATAAGATTTTCAAGGGTAATCTTAGTGAAGAATTATTAAGTAAAGAGAAAAGAATATTAAATAGAATGCTGAATATTCAAAAATCCGTGTATAGACAGGGAATATCGGAACAAAGAGAATCCTCACCGGGTATTTATACTCCCGGTAAGATTGAAATAATTACTCCTGATAATCTTGGTTATAAGTATAATAAGAAAAGGGAATTAATATTTAAATATTTGAAGGAACTTAATTACCCTGAATATGAATCAAGAATCAGACAATATATTATGGAGATATTTAAATGAAATTATTAATAATTCTACTCATGATATTTACATTGAACAATAATTGGAAAAATGATTTGAAAAATTATATT
>CBDUZN010000160.1:0-5004 GCA_965371715.1 uncultured bacterium
AATATGTTGCACAAGTAATTCGAAGAATATGTTGCACAAGTAATTCGAAGAATATATTACGCAGAAGTAATTCGAGAAATAAATTACGCAATGGAAATTATTATCTTAATTTTTCTTTTTTTCTTTCTTTTTCTTTCCTACATTCTCTTTGAGTATGTCGAATAGGCAAAGGATCACTCTCCCCTTAATTGTTTTTATTTCCGATAGATAACGATACTATTTACAGAAGAAAATAATTTTGTATAATAATCAGAAGGAGATTTTATGGAAAAAGTTATTAATGTATTTAAGGTATTTGCGAATAAGGATTGTTTAAGAATATTCAAATTGCTTGCAAAGAAAATGCTCACAATTGATCAAATTAATGAGATAACCGATATTCCAGAGAATGTTATTCAACAACATATTGATACACTTTGTGAAATTGAAGTTGTAAAAACATTACCAGGACCGCAAAAAACTTATTTTTCAAAATCTCAGGATGCTATTTTTAATTCTCAAACAAAAGCAATTACAGGACTTATTCATAAATGGTTTAATCAGGATAAAACAATAATTGATGATTTTTATAAAATGAATACTATAGTAAATAAAAAGAAATGAAGAAAAAAATATCAATAGCAGGACCGGAACTGCATAATATACTAAAATCATCAAATGCTAAAGAGCAGATTCACTCAATATTTGAGAATATGCATCCATTTGAGATTTATTCTCTTATTGAAGATCTTGATATTTTTGAGATTGGAAAAATCATTGAATATATCAGATTCCCAAAAGCATCAGATATATTTGAATATTTTGATGATGATGATAGAGAAGAAATTTTCAAAACATTTAATAGAAGTGATATGATTACTATGATTGAAGAAATGTCTTCTGATGATAGGGTTGATCTTGTTAAATCACTTGATAAGAATCTTGTTGATACGCTAATGCCACTTATTGCACAGGTAGAACGAAACGATATTAAACGACTTATAAAATATGATGAAGGAACTGCTGGTTCCATAATGACTACTGAATATGCCACTTTAAGAGAGGGTATGACAGCAAAGGAAGGATTATCACATTTAAAGAAGATAGCACCTGACAGAGAAACAATTTATTCCATATATATTACTGATAATGAAAGGATCATTAAAGGCGTACTTTCATTAAAAGCATTGATCATCGCAAAAGATAATCAACTAATCAGAGATATTATGAATAGTGATTTTATTTTTGTTAATGTCAATGATGATCAAGAGCCAGTTTCAAAAATTATTGCTGATTATGATTTACTGGCAGTGCCGGTAGTTGATAAAAGTATGAGATTATTCGGAATAATTACTGTTGATGATATTGTTGATGTTGTTATTGAAGAAGATACTGAGGATTTCCTTCGACATGGTTCGGTTGAAGGTGAGGCGGACTATCTTGATGCAAATCCATTTAGATTAGCAAAACAAAGAATTGTTTGGTTACTTTTACTTGTTATAGTAGGATTTGTTTCAGGTTATATTATGCAATTAAAGGAAAGTGTACTTCATAGCGTTATTGCTTTAACATTTTTTCTTCCTCTTCTTAATGGTTCTGCTGGTAATGCAGGAACACAATCATCCACAATTATTATAAGGGGACTTGCAACAGGACAAATTAAATTCTCGGATGTGAAAATAATTTTATTAAAAGAAATTTCAATAGGTATAATTCTTGGGATTCTTCTTGGTTTAGCAGCGGGATTAAGAGCAATCATACTTAACAATGATTTTCGCCTTGCTATTACTGTTTCTATTTCAATGGTTACTGTTGTCACATTAGCAAATATACTTGGAGCATTATTTCCATTGCTTTTCAAAAAATTAAAACTTGATCCAGCATTAATGTCTGCTCCATTTATTGCTTCTATTGTTGATATTCTTTCAATATTTATATATCTTTCCCTTGCTGGCTACATATTTAAGGTATAAATGGGTATAGCAGAAGCGGTGTTCACCCATTATTAAGGGTAAATACATATAAATATATTCTTCGGACTACTCATCTTTTTGTCATATTTTTAGCACAGTGTCATTACAATATATTTATTTAGATTTTGTATGCCTCGAAAATACGGATACTTAATTTGGCATAGATATTGCATTTATGTATTCCAACATAGGAGGTACAATGAACATAAGTGTAATAGATAATAATGAATTATTACTTCAAATGCTGGAATTAATAATGAAAAACAAAAAATATAATATCAATACATTTAATAATATTAATTCATTCATTGAGTCAGATATTATTAAAAAAACCGATATTCTTTTCATTGATTTAATACTATCTGACAGAAAAAGTAAGATATTAATTAAAACATTAAATGATAGTAATATAAATATGGAAATCATTATTATTTCAGTAGAAAGTAAAGAATTTGTAGAAAGAGAGTTGAAGGATATTGAGTATAGGTGTTTTATTAGAAAACCATTTATTTATGATGATTTTATTAAATGTATAAATGAAATATATTTAGAAAGACAATTAATATCTGATTTTATAAAAAATAGTAAACCAAAAAAAAATATTTTAATTACATATAATAAAAACATTCCTTATTTAAATAATATTAAAAAAATTCAGATTAATAAATTATCAGGAAATAATGAAAAATTCAGATTATTATCAGATATTACTATAATGATCACTGATTTGGAAAATATTAACAATGAATTAATTGCAAGTATTATGTTTAAAAATCTCATTAATCTGAACAATAAATCAAATAAATTTATCATTAAATACTCCGGTACAATTACTGATATGAAAACACAATTTAGGAAAATACCCAATATATATTCTTATCTTATTGATAATGCGTATATATTATCAGAAAATATGTCATGATAATATAACATGTAATACAAATGCGACATTTCATAACATGCGCTATTTCTATACTTAAAGTATTATTGCTTGCAAAATACGAAAAATCAAAAAATCAAATATAGAGTTGATAAATTAAGTGACAATATTACATAATTTACATATGGCATATAATTTGCATATATGAAGCATACACAATGGAGGTTTGATGAAAGTAATAATCATTGACGATAATAAGACCCTAACAGACACAATAAAGGAATCATTAGAAAATTATGATCCAAATTGGAATGTTAATGTATATTATGATGGCAAATCGGCTTTGGAAGATATCCCTACATTTATGCCGGATATAATGTTCATAGATATTACACTACCAAATATGTCTGGATTGGATATCTTAAAGGAAGTAAAGGAAATTGATGAAGATATTCAGATTATAATCATGACTGCATATCCTACGGTTGATAATATTATTACAGCTCTTAGATATGGAGCATTGGACTTCATTCAAAAACCGATTCATATGAAGGATATTATATCGGTTCTAAGAACTGCTGCAAATAAGAGAAAGATTCTTCTTGATTCAAGGGGAGCAATAGCACATTTAATAAAATATAAAGAACATAAAGAAGAAAAAATTGATATGTTTTCACTTCTTGACAGAACACTTATTATTAATAATTTTCAACGAAAAACAGGTAATGTTAATAATGAAACCGATTTTATAGGTTGTTGTATTGATGAATTATCTGATATTGTTAATTCACATCTTATATATTTCTACAAATTTGATAATAATAAACCGGTTAGAGTAAATTGCATAAGTAAAAAGGCAGATAGTGAAATGGATAATATTGTAGAATTAAATCTTGAACAAATAATTTCATCAAAAAGAATGAATATTAATAATAAGGATATAATTGCTCATATTACATTTGAAAATACTCATTGGGGATTTATAATAATAAAAAGAAATTATGATTTTAAACACTTAGAAATGGAAATTATTAGTATGTTATCTATATACATTGCGTTAAAACTAAAACAGATAAGTATTATAAGAAATACAGATTCAAAATTAGCAGGACTAATTCTGGCAATTATATCTGTAACAAAAATAGATGATAATAATTTGGAGAAAACAATTGAAATGACAGGTTCAATTTCTGCTGAATTTGCTGAGTATTTAAATCTTGATATTGAGAAAATTGAAGAAATAAGATATGCAGCTTTCTTGTATAATTACTTAGGTTCAATTAATAATGGAAATAGTATGAATTCAGAACAAACAACGGAAAAAATAAAAGAATATATTTCCAATATAAATGAACCATTATCCGGAATAGATTTTGAATCAAAAATAAGTTCAATAACAGAACAAATAATGTTTTTAGAAAAACTAAAATATATTATTGATTGTATTGAAGAACATTATGATGGTACAGGAAATAAATCATTGAAAGGTGATGATATTCCATATGATTCTCGGTTACTTGCTATTACTACATATTTTGTAAAAATATTTGTATCAATGTCTTCGCAAAAGAACATTGATATAAATGCTATTATGGAAGGAATAAATAAACTAGGTGATAAGCAATTTGATGCTAAAATTCTTGAATCATTTACATCGTTTATTGAGAAAAACAATTCAGAAATGTTATTAAGCATTTCTAAGGAGTGAACAATGAATAATAATAAAAATGAAATATTTTCAAAAGCATTGCAAAATATACTTGAAAATAATCAAAATTATCTATTAACATCTGAAATTTCAAATGGAGTAAACCATTATTTCCTTAATATTATTACATCAATTATTTTGCAGATTGATTTACTTAATATAAAAGATGAAAATAAAGTTTATAGTAAAGGATTGAATGCAATAGAAAACTCAATAAATGATATTGTAGATATGATTAAAAAAATTCGTGAATTGAAGTATTGTGAAAATAATGTGCAAACACCAATTGATATTAATGCTGAAACTATTGATAAATTAATTCTTCTGAAAGATTTTTTCAATACGCATGGCATTCAAATATCTTGCACAAGTTCTGTATTATTATCATCAAATGGTGAAAAATGCCTCATACAATCAATGTTTTTCAATATATTGATGTTTATGTTCCACTCTTCTAAGGGGAA
>CBDUZN010000161.1:0-4983 GCA_965371715.1 uncultured bacterium
GGGCGGATATTAAGGGAACGGTATTTGTGATTTTTGGTGTAGAAAAAATATTAGAAATGGAATCATCTTATGGTTCAGGATTTGATAGTATAATAAGCAAAAGTAATTCTTGGAAACCTAATGCTGTTAGATCATTTTATATTAAAACAGAGCTCATTGATCAAATTTACAAAGATTACCAACCAACAAATGTTTTTTGTGAAATAGAATTTGAAGCTTCAGACCCTATTGGATATAAATATGAAGGCGTTATTAAAAAAATCGATTTAAAATGGGAATTTGAGAAATGAAATTTAAAAGGAGTGCTAAAATGGCAACATATAGAGATATTCAGAACTGGGTGAAAAGTAACTACGGATTTAATGTAAGGACATGCTGGATTGCACATGTAAGAGAGATATGTGGACTTAAGCCAAGACAAGCATCAAATAGAATTAATAAAAATAAAAGAACTAATCCATGTCCTCAGGAAAAAATGGATTCAATCAAAGAAGCATTGAAGCACTTCAAAATGATATGAGTATACTTCATCTAATAGTGGATATACTATTCGCTTGACTATTCACAAAGGGACCAGATCACATTGGACGGGAAAGATGACATCTAGTTGGATTTAAAGAGACACTATATTACAGATTAATAAACACTGAATTTGTTTAATAGCAGTCGAAAAAATATTAAATTAGAAAACAAACATTATGAATTTTCTAAAATTATTGCATTAAAATTTTGGTACAAATATAATTATGGAGGTATTCTAATGTCAGTTATAAGAGTGTTTAAAATTTTTTGTTATGTTTTTATTATTGCTTTGTTATCAAGTTTTAGTGTACTAAAAAAGACAAATATAGATGAAAAAACATTCAAAATTGATAATTATTTATTTACCACATATTTTAATTTTTATTATCATAAAAGTGAGAATTATGAAATGATAAGGGATTCAACAAAATATTATATAAAGTATACTGATTTAAATAGGGATAAATACTACTCATACTTTGAAAAACTTTCTACTAAGTTAAATTTTCCGAGCAATCAAATTTCTGGCGAAAAATATAATAATATGATCTTATTAACTGTTGAACTGGATGGTAATCATAAAAGAATTGAAATAATTGATTTAAAAAATAGAAAACATTTTTCAAACACTTTTGATAAACCTTTTATAAGTGCATATCTTGATTTATGGCAAAATCTAGTATTGATTTTTCACAACCGTTATGAAATTTATAATAAAACCAATTTTAAAATGATAAAAAAGAAATATTGGGATTTAAAGGCAGAAAATCTAAATAATTATACTACAGTTGAATTAAATCCTGATAGAACATCAGTGGACATAATCCAAAATTTTATTTTGATTGACAATCAACTAATATTGAAATTCTCAGAAATGGATAACAATTATCTTTTGAATTATGATCTTAATGCGGATACCTTTGTTTGGAAAAATGAGTACCCTAAAGCAAACAAAGTAGACGAAAAAATATTGGATTCATTTCTACTTTTATCATATAATAAAGAAGCAAAGGATAATAGTGGGTTGAATGCTAGATATTGTAGATATTATAATTTACACGATGGAAATTATAAAGAAATGCGTATTGTTGATTTGAAAGCTAATGAAATCATAATTCATGATTCAATTGCAACAATATGTGTATTTGGGGAAAATAGCAATAATCACTACGATGAAATGGTTAAGGTGGTCAATGTTTTTACTGAGGATAACAGTACAGTACCATCAAAGGTATCATACATCAGAGAGCATATAAAATATGATAAATATATAATCTTGAAAGATTCATGGAATTCAATAATAATTTATAATTTTGTTGAAAAAAAGATAGATTCAAAAATCAAAGTTGGCGATGATTTTGAATATATTGTTTTAGATGAATACTTAATTATTGATAATGAAAACATAGTTATATACAATTTAAATTCACATGAAATAATAAATAATGTAGAAATAGTAAGTAAAAAAATTAATGAAAAAGAATTTAATATAATTAGAACAGAAGAAAAGGATTTTCTGTATATTGATGATAAATTATTGAATCTTAAAATAAATAAGTAGTAGAAATATGAAAAAGGATATATTAATTATTTGTTTTATTTTGCTTTTTATGTTCTTAAGCGGCGAAGAAAAAACAAAGTATATATTATACGAGATACAAGATTTTATCGTGAAAAAAAATATTCTATATTGCATTACAATTTATAAATATAATTATTGTAATAGACATATTTTTTTAGAACGATATGATATTGAAAATAATTTTAGTACTACTTTTGATTTTAAAATTGAAAATAGTTATTATGATAGAATAAGAATTGTCCCTGGAAATGCGAAAGGATATGAAGACATTATCATCATAGAAGAATATGGAGAAAATTGATGATGAGAAAAATCATGTTGAGCAAACATTTGAAGAAATTATTACCCTTGAAATTAATGAGCATGGTAAGAAAAGCAATATTATAGAAAAATGTATTAAAAAAGCGATATATCCCCAGGAATTTTTGTGTTTTATATCCGGTCTTAAAAATTTTGAGTTTGTTGGTTGGTGGAATGATTGGGATCTAAATCAGCCATTAGAACAAACAGCAAATGTAAATAGACCAATAACAGTTGTTCGGAAAATATAATACTAAATAACTCAATATATGGATAATGAATATTTTTTACCTTTTACTAACATTTTCATATAGTAATCACTTTTCCCATTTACCCACTTGACTCAATGTGGGAAAATGGTTATATTTGAGTAAACAGGAGGTTTGATGAATAAGCAAATGAAGGTTCAAGCAAATGATGAGTTCCAGGTAATTGATAATAAGAAACCTGATTTAAGGAATAGAATAACATTATCAAATAAAGTATTGAGTGTATGGAATAAAATTGGTGAATATGATTCTATTGAGATTAGTATGAGAAATAATGGTGATGTACTTTTAAAGCCGGTTAAATCAATTCCTGCAAGTGAGGCATGGATATATCAGAATCCTGAAATCATTAAGAAAATTCGGAAAGGGCTGAAAGATGTGAAGGAAGGGAAAGTGGTTAATGTAGATGATGTTGATGAATTCATTGATAAATTATGAAATTCAATTTAATTTTATCAGAGCAATCAAAAATAGATTTAAAGAAATTAAAATCAGAAGGTAGTAAAAAAGCAGTATTAAAGACAGTTATTAAGACATTGAAATTCCTTCAGGAAAATCCAAGGCATCCCGGTTTAAATACCCATTCTTATGAAAGCATTAAGGGACCTAATGGTGAGAAGGTGTTTGAAGCATATGCACAGAATCAAACAGCAAATGCATATAGAGTTTTTTTCTATTATGGATCTGGGGAAAGAGAAATAACTGTTTTCACAATTACTCCACATCCTTAATACATATATTATTTTGTCTTTCTTATTATTTGTTTGTTTTTTTATTATAATAATTATTTTTCTTTATTAAATAGCTATATTTTAACGAATTTACACCTCTTTTTTTACACTACCGTTTTCCAAATCAAACTTGACAGATTCCTAAAAAAATACTATACTTTTTAATATGAATTTAAAGAATTGCTCAATATAGGTAGAAATAATCAAAGAAAAATAGTAAAACAAAATGAAAAAGGATATGTGGTATGAGCAATAAAGATTTAATTCCTCAGGAAATTATAGAAAAGAATATATACCTCATCCGTGGATATAAAGTTATACTGGATAAAGATCTGGCAAAATTATATGGAGTAGAAACAAGAACCCTTAATCAAGCAGTTAAACGAAATATTAAACGATTTCCTTGTGATTTTATGATTAAATTAAATCGTGACGAAATCATGAGGATATCACAAATTGTGACATCCTTAAAATTTTCGAAAAGTGTTAATGCATTTACCGAACAAGGAGTTGCTATACTCTCTTCTGTCCTGAATAGTGAAAGAGCTATTCAGGTAAATATTCAGATAATGAGAACTTTTGTAAAACTAAGAGAAATTTTGTCCTCCAATAAAGAACTGTCCCAAAGATTAGATAAACTTGAAAAGAAGTATGATAAACGCTTCAGTGTTGTTTTTGACGCTATAAAGCAGCTTATGACAGTGCCTGATAAACCCAAAAGGAGAATTGGATTTTAATTTAATAAATCTGGATTATTTTTTTAATTCTTCAAGATGTTTAAATGATTTTCTGTACTAATCTTTTCCAATACATAAACACAGGCAATTCTTATTGGGGTAAAATTATCGGAAAATGCAATGAATATGATTTTATTGAAACAGAAATTTATTATTAAATTATATGGGGGAATAGAAAGATAATCTCAATTCAATCATTTGTTTGTTTGACTCTTCATATTTTTATTTAATACGATATTTCCAATTTACACACTTGACGCAATATAGAAAAATTGGTAAAAACAAACATTAGAATGTGGCTTAAATTTCATTAACAGGCAATATTTTTCCAGTATTCTTTTGGAGAGATTATTGAAATATGCTTATATTTTTTTAGAACAAGAAGATCTTTGTCTCCCGTAATAATTAAATTAATATTGTTTGAAAATGCAAGTGCAATAATATTATCATCATCTTTATCTCTGCAAATTCTTTTAGGAAGTTCTTTGTAACTCATTATTTCACATGTTTCTTTCAGATAATTCATAATTTGATTGACTATATTATGAGGAATATGTATTTTTTTCTTAAGTATTCTTTCTACTTCATTTAATATATATTCACTTATTATTATTGTATCGGTTAACACAGACAATTCAAATATTGATGAACATAAACCTCTTGTTGCAAATGCGGATACAATAACATTGCTGTCTAATATTACTTTCATTTGTTTAATTCAAAAATGTCTTCATCGGTGAATAAATCAGCTTTCTCTGCATAGGGAATAATCTGTTTTCTCAGGTTCTTGAATTTCTTTAATAATAGATAATTTCTTAATGAATCCCTGATAATTTCACTAA
>CBDUZN010000162.1:0-4969 GCA_965371715.1 uncultured bacterium
ATGATCAATATATAATGGTCTGTCAATATCAAGAAATTCTACATATTTCCTTACTACCTGTTTTGCTGTTTCCACTCCTATACCATTTTTAAAGTTTCTTAAATCAAGCGCTTGTGATGCTGCCATAATCTCAATGCCCAATACACCATATGCATTATCAAGAATCTGTATATTTTTAAGAACAGTATTCATACCCATTGAAACAAAATCTTCCTGATCAGCTGCTGCAGGAATAGACATTACAGATGCAGGTGCTGAAAGAATTCTCTGTTCTACTATTAATGTATCAGCAGTATATTGACTAAGCATCATTCCTGAAAACATACCTGCTCCCTTTGTCAGGAATGGAGGGAGTCCCGTACTTAATGCAGGATTTAGCATTCTATTAAGTCTTCTTTCAGAAAGCACGCATACCATTGTTATTGCTGCTCCAATCATATCCATTGGAAGTGCAATAGGTGTACCCTGAAAATTTGCTCCTGAAATTGCCAAACCCTCATCAGGAAAAAATACCGGATTATCACCAACACCATTTAATTCAGTTTCAACTTGCTTTCTTGCATAGATAATTGCATCATGAGCAGTACCAATAATCTGAGGGGTAGATCGCATTGAATATGCATCCTGTACTTTTACTTTCAATTTTCCCGTTACAAGATCACTGCCTTCAACACATTTTAGAATTGCCTGTGATGATCTTTGAGCTCCGCTAAATCCTCTTGCTTTATGTAATCTAATATCATATGGCTTCATATTTGCCTGTAATGCTTCAAGAGACATTGCAGTTGCAATTTCTGCCTGCTTAAGCCATCTATTCATATCATAAAGATGAATAGCACTTATTGCAGTTAATAGATTTGAACCATTAATTGCAGCAAGTCCATCCCTTGCTTCAAGACCAGGCACCTTTATTCCTGCTTTTTCCATTGCCTCTCTTCCTGTCATTTTCTCATCTTTATAATATGCATGTCCCTCTCCCATTAAAAGAAGAGCAATCTGAGACATTGGAGCAAGATCACCACTTGCGCCAACAGACCCTTTTTGGCAAACAAATGGGGTTACACCCTTATTAAGCATCTCAATATAGGTTAATGGTATTTCAAGACGGCATCCTGAATGTCCTTTTATTAACACATTAATTCTTCCAAGCATTGCACCTCTAATATGCTCAATAGGAGCAGGATCGCCAATGCCAGCTGCATGATTGTAAATCAAATATTTTTGGAACTCCTTAACCTGTTCATCTGTTAAAATCACTTCCGAAAATTCTCCAATACCTGTATTAATTCCATACATTATCTCTTTTGCTTTTAATTTATCTTCAACCATTTTACGACATTTTTTAACTTTATCCATTGCATCAGAATGTATTTCTACTTTCTCATTTCCTCTTGCTGCTCTTATCACCTTTTCAATTGTTAAACTTTTGCCATCCAATACAATTGTCATCATAACTCCTTGTTTATTTTATTATAATAATTATATATCATTTCTGAAAATGTCAAGACTGTTAGCTGCTGCGCACAATTATACTGCATTAATCCTATCTCCCTGCAAAGGCAAGACAATGAACTTTGATTTCCGGATTCTGTTTTTTAATAACATAGGATGCATCAATGAATGTGCGTCCTGTTGTTACAACATCATCTATAATAAGGATTGTATCACTTTTTGGTTTATTACCGGGTTTAAACATTAATGGTCTGTTCCTTCTTACAAAAAAGGGTAGTTTTGCCTGAGATAATAATGATAGTTTCTTTCTTAGAATATCTTTCTCTATACCAATACCTGTTAATGAAGAAATGTAGGAGCATAATAATGCCGAGTGATTATATACTCTGTTGAATTTTTTAAAATAATCATATGGAATATATGTAAGAGTATAATAATCAAGTATTTCCGGTAATGATTCTGCCATTAATGATGCAATGAAAATGCCTGATTTCACAACGCCTCTGTATTTGAAACTCTTAATAAGCATTGAACTTACTTCATTATATTGGCTTACATAAAGTATTGAATCCGGAAAATATTTTTCTTGTTTCTGATTTTTTTTCTTAAATTCAAACTTTAGTTTCTTTATCCTTAGCTTTTTGTAACATATTTCACATATTTGAATATCATGAGTAATACATGGTTTTCCGCAAACAAGACAATTATCTTCAAACACAATTCCATCAAGAAGTCCCATTACCAGTAATCCAGTCTACTAACAATAATTCTATTAACAATTGCAGCCATTATAGAAGATGTTAGAAGATATATGCCTGAATAACTAATAAATGGTAATAAAACATCTCCAAAAGGTAATAAACCTATTGAAAAAGCAATATTCATAATCATTTCACTTATAATAATAACTGAAAATGTTAATGCAATAAGTTTTGAAAAATTAATTCTTATCTGATTACTTACAAATATAGTTCTGAGTAATAGCATAAAATATAGAAATCCAATAATGATTAAACCTATAAAACCAATTTCTTCTCCAATAACAGAAAAAATGAATTCGCTTTCCTGTCCTTGAATCATATCAAGCCCCTTTTGGGTACCTTTCAGAAAGCCTTTACCTGCAAATCCGCCTGATCCTATTGCAATTTTTGATTGAAGTAGATTCCAGCCAAATCCATGTATATCACCTTTGTTCATCATAATCCTGATTTTATCAGCCAAAAAATTAGTTCTAATATATGGTGATATCAAGCCACTGATTATATTACAGAATATTCCTGATATTATTATAAATATATTTGCTTTTAGAATATATAAACATACTATAAAAATAATGATAAAAGGAATCCAGATAAATAAATTCGGATATATTAAAAAACTAATAAATAGTGATACTACAAAAAATAAATGTTCGTATTTCATATCTGATAAATATAGAATTATCATCATTGATAGAATAATAATAATTGCATTTCCAGAAGAATGTTGTATAAGCAAAAGATAGGATACAACTAATACGGAGAAAATGCTCATTGCAATTATTTTTATTGAATTAATTTCAAATTTTCTATTAGAAACAAACCGAGCAAGAAATAGAATAAAAGTAATTTTCAGAAAGCCCTTTGAAAAAATGGTGATTTCATCAATTCCAGAAAATCGATTATTTTGTAAAATTGTTAATAAAACAATAACAATAATATTAAGGGCAAATAGGAGATAAGATGATGCAAATATTACCTTTATAGGAATATATTGCAATATTATAAATACAATAAATGATATACCAATCCAAAACAGATGTTTGTAAAACACAGTAATATCAGCATTATTAGAAACAGAATATACTGCCATTATGCCTATTATTAATAGTAATAAAAAAACAATTGTAAATAGTTTATCAAATTTTTCAATAAATCGCATTTATTCTCTCTAAGTAATTTTCTAAAATTTTTCTGCCTGTACTTGATACAGTATATCTTGGGTTTTCAATATTATAGAGATTGAGAATCATTAGAAATTCAGGATTATCACTTGGATAAAATAAACAAAGTGCTGCATCGCTTCCACTACTATACTCATCATTTATTGATAAGAACCCACCCATCTTCACTTTTGGAATATTTGCTCCGGGAATAATGGATGTTTCAGAACATATAGAATTTATCAAAGCATTTTTAATAAATATCAAAGCATTACTATTTATATCCCCAATATTTTTTCTCTTCACTTCTCCTTTATATAATATCTTTCCGGAGTTAGCAGATACAAGGGAATCAACAATATATGGTTTAATCAAAAAACCACCATTAATAAGCATGCTTACAAAAACTGCTGATTGAAGGCAAGTGATTTCTGCATTTTCAGTTCCCGTTATAAATCTGATTATTTCTGGATTGCCCCATTCATCAATACCATATCTTTGATTGAAATAATTTATATCAGGTAAAAATCCTTTACTTTCATCATTTAAATCAATATCCGTGATTTTGCCAATATTAAATTCTTCCGCATTTTTAAGAAAATCCGTTAATCCCAGTTTAATACTCATTTGTGCAAAATATATAATGCAATCATATTTGATTGCATTAAGTAAATTCAATTGACCATGTTCACTCCAACACCTGAATTCTTCATCTGATATTAATAAACTTCCTGTGCATGGCTGGAATTCCGTTAATGTATCAATTATATTTTCATTAAAGGATGAAATAGATGCTATAATCCGGAAAATCATTCCAGGCACACATCCTTTTTTTATTACTCTATTTGTAAATGGAGAATTATCATTCCTTTTAAGAAAATCCCATACATCCTTTTTAATACCATAAATAAATATATTTGGATTAAATGATGGTTTTGAAATCAAAGTCATTACTCTACCATTTTCTGGATTCATAATTATTAGTTCTGCAGCATCATATCCGGCAAGCAAGGAATCAGCATATAACTGTAATTCATGTTTTAATGTTGTATAAAGATTATTTCCAGGTATAGCATTAACTGAATTTTCCATATTAATCTCTTTTATCATTCTTCCTGTTTCATCAATTTCAAAATATTGAATTCCATTCTGTCCTCTTAAATATTCTTCATAATACTTTTCTACTCCATCTTTTCCAATAAAATCTGACAATGCATATCCACTATTTTTTAAATTGATATACTCATCATTGTTTATATTTCCTACATAACCTATGGGATGTGCATACAATCCCTTATAGGGATAATTTCTATATGGTGTTCTCCTCACAATAAGATCCGGAAACAGATTAGCATTTTCTTCAAGAATGGATAATTTGTTAACATTTAAGCCATTTACAAGTAATATATGGGTTTGTCCATAGATTTTTGCTTTTCTTATTAATTGATTTAAGGAATCAACAGATATTTCGGATATTCCTGCAATTTCCTTTAATGTATTGAAATCCTGTTTTACAAGTCCAACATCCAGAAACAATGCATATAAATAATGAATAGATGCAATTTCTATTCCATTTTCCGAAAATATTTTACCCCT
>CBDUZN010000163.1:0-4963 GCA_965371715.1 uncultured bacterium
ATGTGTCACGAAGTGTATTGAGAGCATTATTGAAATGTTTTTCATTATGTTTGGAATCTTGTAAAGTTCTGAAGTGGTGAATAAATGATTTAATGATTGTTAATTCAAAAATCAGAGAAAATCTATTGTCTGTTTCAACAGCTTTTTTATATAAATCCCTGATGATATTTTTAAGGTCCGATTTATTAATTGAGTCAGTGAGGAGTAAAGGAAACAGGGAGATTAAAAGTTCAAAGTCCGAATGATTTATAATTGTATAAATAATTCCAGCATCAGAAGAATTTAGAAAAGGGAAAAAGCATTCATTGCTAATTTTCCGTTTTTGTATCATGGAAGATATACGCTTGATATTTCTGTTGAATTGAGTTTTCTCACCAAATTCAAAAGTTAATTCTCTAATATATTTGGATTCCCTACTTAAAATACTATCAATGTCATTAATGGAAAAATCAAATTTCACTTTTTCCTCTTATATACGATTCTTCCTTTGTAAATCGTCATTTCCACTCCTCCATCAAGGGTCTTATTGAAAAAAGGATTGTTTTGTGATTTAGATTTGATAAATGAGTGATCAATTTTACTTTTGATTTGAGGATTAAATACTGTGATATTAGCAATGTTTCCTGCTTTTATATACCTTTCGTCAGTATTAAGTATCTTAGAGGGATTATATGCCATTGTTTTAGCAATATGAGTAAAATCCAATTTATTTGTTTTAACAAAATATGAGTAAAGTGCAATTAGCGCAGTTTCCAATCCAATCATACCAAATGGTGCAGCATTGAATTCAACTTCCTTTTCATAAATCTGATGAGGAGCATGATCGGTAGCAATCACATCAATATATCCGTTTATAACACCTTTTAATAGTGCATTGTTGTCTGCTACTGATCTTAAAGGTGGTTTTACTTTGAAAATCGTGTTGAATGTTTTATGAATTGTTTCATTGAAAATAAGGTGATGTGGTGTTACTTCACAAGTTACTCCATTATTGTTTTTCTTGAATGATTTAATTATATCAAGGGTTTTGGATAATGAAATATGTGCAATATGTACTCTGGTTTTTAAATATTCCGCTAAAGAGAGTGTTTTAAATACAGAAATTGTTTCCTCAATATAAGGCATTCCTTTAAGTCCGGTTTCAAGGGAAATAACGGATTCATTTATTTGCCCACCTTCAGTGAGGAATTTGTCTTCACAATGGGTGCTTATAACAGTTTTATGTTTTGAAACATATTTCATAGCATTCATAAGTACTAATGAGCTGGAAGTTCCATTCCCATCATCGGAAAAGCCTATTGCTCCTGCTTTTATCATATCGTACATTTCCGTTATTTCTTTTCCTTCAAGATTTTTTGTAAGAGAACCAAATGGCATTATATCACATTTATTTATGTTCTTTTCAATAGTTTTTATATATGTGATTGATTGAGGATTATCAATTGGAGGAGAAGTATTAGGCATTGTACATATTCCCGTAAAGCCACCTTTTATTGCTGCATCAGTTCCTGTTTTAATATCTTCCTTATGCTCCTCTCCCGGTTCTCTGAGATGTACATGCATATCAATGAGTCCTGGAAGTACAATATAATTAGTAAAATCAAGACCTTTTGTTTTGTTTGAAGCAGGTGCAATTTTTATTATTTTATTACCCTTAATGAAAATATCTGATTTTTTTGTTATTTTATCATGATTATAAATTGTACAGTTCTTTAATATTTTTTCACTCATTTAAGCCCCCATTAAGCAGGTATAATATTGACATTCGAACTGCAACTCCATTAGTAACCTGATCCAATATTACTGATTTACTACTATCAGCAACAGAACCATCTATTTCAACTCCTCTGTTTATGGGACCAGGATGCATTATAATACTTCTACCTTTAATTGTTTCAAACCTTTTCTGAGTAAGAGAAAAGTATTTCACATATTCTCTTAGTGAAGGGAATAAAGCACTTTTTTGTCTTTCTAATTGAATTCTCAAAATGTAAATTACATCCTTATTTTTTATTGCTTTATCAATATCATACTCAATATTAACATTAAAATTATTTACAAATGGTGGTATTAATGTTGGAGGAGCACATAGAGTAGTTTTAATTCCTAATTTATTAAATCCCCATAAAAGAGATCGTGCTACTCTTGAATGTTGAATATCACCAAGAATAAGAATTTTCAATCCTTTGAACTTTTTTAAAGATTCTTTGATTGTCATCAAGTCCAAAAGTGCCTGTGTAGGATGTTCGTGAATCCCATCACCGGCATTTATTACATTTGAATCTATTCTTTCTGCAAGAAATTTCGCAGATCCCGGAGATGCGTGTCTGATTACCACCATATCAGTTTTCATGGATTCAATGTTTTTTGCGGTGTCAAGGAGAGTTTCACCTTTTAATACTGAAGAAGTTTTAGCAGATACATTAACAGAATCAGCTGAAAGATGTTTTTCCGCCAAAGCAAAGGAAACAAGTGTTCTTGTACTTGGTTCAAAAAATAGATTGACAACCGTTTTGCCTCTAAGTGCAGGGACTTTCTTTATTGGTCTAAGTAGAACTTCTTTGAATGAGAAAGCATTATCAAGTATTACATTTATTTCAGAAACAGATAAATCTTCAATAGACAGAAGATGTTTTTTGCTCCATTTCATTAATCCTCCTTAATGATAATAATCCGATCCTGTCCATCAATTTCTTTTAAATTTACATTTATTATGTTGCATTGTGGAATATTCAATTTGATTGCAGCAAAATCTGGTTTTATTGGTAATTCTCTATTGTCTCTATCAACAAGAGTGCAGAGTACAATTTTTTTAGGTCTTCCGAAATCTGTAATTTCATTTAGTGCACTTCTGACCGTTCTTCCTGTAAAAAAAACATCATCAATAAGAATAATTGATTTTCTATTAATATCATATGGGATATCCGTATATTCAATATGTGGATAATAATCAATGAGTGATAAATCATCTCTATATAAATTAATATCAATTTTACCAACAGGTATTTTAATTTTAAATTTATTTTCTATATGTTTGCTGACTCTTGAAGCAATTATATCACCCCTCTTAATTATTCCTATTAAGCCGATATTCTTAGGTTGATTAATAGAATTCATGATAAATTCGGACATCTCTTCAATCATAATTTTAAGTGCTTTTTTATTTGCTAATATATAGGAATTCTTTTTAGGCATTCACCGTATCCTTGATTAGTTTTATAGCATCTTCATATTTATTATTTTTAAGCAAAATGATGATTTCATTGATTGTTTTATCATTAAAAGAGCTAATATTACTACTTGATTCCAAGTCAAGGTTTTTATATGAACTGCTTGTTCTAAATGATAGATTGTCTTCGCTCATTCCACTCCTATCCTTAAAAATGTCTGATTTTGACATATCTTTAGTTGGAATTGAATTGACTGATTCATGTTCTGAATTATTGAAATTATCAAGAATGTTTTCATCTTGTATGTTTTTTGCAGGAAGTTCATTATCAATATCCTTTGTCATTTCTTCATCTTCAAAAGCATCAGCTCTGGGTGTTCCCGTTTTTCCAAGATTTTCAATCCCATCTATTCCTTCTTTTTCTTTTTTTGGTATTTTATTTACATTATTTTTTATACTGTCTTGCTTTTCTTTAAATATTTTATTGAAAGGGTTATTATCCTTTGTTTGCTCAGCTTTTTTGATTTTCTTCAAAAAGTCATCAGACATTTACATCTCCTTTTTTGAAGAGTTTGATTTTTTCCTTTGCTTCTTCATTGAATGGATTTATTTCAATGGATTTTGACCAATTATCAATTGCTTCATCAATTCTATCAATTTTCTGATAAACATTTCCAATATTAAAATAAGCATCTGAAAAATCAGGAAATAATGTTATTGCTTTTTTTATGTTTTCAATTGCAAGTTCATATTTATTATTATCCATATATAAAAGTCCAAGATTATTATATGCCTCAGAAAAATCGGGGAATATCTCAATTGCTTTTTTGAAATATTCTTCGGATTTTTTCAAATTTTTCATTTTCAAATAAGTATGGCCAATATTATTATTGATTTCAGCAGATTTTGGATTGAGCTCAAGTGCTTTAAAGAAATTATCTAATGCTGCTGAAAAAACTCCACGGTAAAATAGTACTAATCCTTTTTCGTTTAAATGTGTGGATTGCATTAATGAGAATTCCTTTTCGCGTTTTATAGATAATTCCTTTTCAAAATTAAAAATATTTTCTGTTTGTTCCGCAATATTTTTCATTTGTTCAAATATATTTTTTATCTCTTTCATAGTATCATCAAGAAATCCTCTATTTGATTTCATACTTTCTTCAATTGTTTTATTATTGTTTTTTAATTCCTTGATGATATCGCCATTTCCATCTTTGATAGTGTCATTTAAATCATCAATTTTTGTTTCCAGTTCATGTGAAAAATCATTGATACTATTTTTAAGAGATTTAATATGTTCATTTGACTCCTGAAGGATTGAAGTAGTTTCTGTAATTGCATCAAGATGTATTTGCATTTCTTTAAATTCATTTTCAAGTTTATCGTCCATTTTGCTAAGGTGCTTTACAGCTGAAGATAAGCTATTTTCTATTTTATTAAAATTATCTTTAGAGATCAATTTTGAAATATTTTCAAAATCTTTAACTAAATCACCTAATTTATTCTTCAAAAAGTCATTGTTGAATGTATCATTATATTTTTCCACAAGACTTTGAATGTCTTTCACGGATTTCAGTAAAAAATCAGATGAATCAGCATTTTTCACCATTTGCTCGGTTATTTTACTAATATGCTTTTTTATTTCTTCAATATCTTTTGAGTAGTCCTGTGCTATATGTTTGTTTTTTTCAATATTTTCAGTATTTTGTTCTTTTGAAGTATTGTTTTTATTTGGGCTTTCCATAACAACTCCTTTTTATGTTAATATCTTGTATTCTGAAAATACATGTT
>CBDUZN010000164.1:0-4896 GCA_965371715.1 uncultured bacterium
AATATCAACATTTTAGTGTTATTTCTAAATTTAAGATTTCGTAGTAAAATATTAAATAGTACTATTAATGATAATAGAGGAAATAATTTATAAATAAAAAGTAATGGAATACTATTCATACTTAATGCATTAATGAATGAACCCAATTTGCCGGTTAGCACATACATATAAATACCAGCGGGGGGGTAGCTTGGGGATAATGCGAAGTAATTTGATGGATTATAAAGGGATGAGAATGAATATTTCAATGAATTATAAGCCCATAAATGATAACAATATATATCATAATTAATTGTAATAAATATTGAAATCGAAATAGCAAATAGAATTGAGGATACGATTATGGTTCTTCTCATATTCCTCTCTTCTTTGCAATTATAAATGCTGATACACCATTTTTGAAAGGAAATTTCATTGATAAATTCATTTCATATTTTAGAATTAAACCAAATATTTTATTAATAATTGATGGTAAGTGAATTGTTTCTGATTTATCAGTAGAACCGAATATCTCATCAATGATTTTTCTTTTAATAAATATAATAGGAAGTAAAATCAAATTCCAATAGTATATTTCAATAATCTTCATTTCTTTTGGAAATATTGATACAATTTCATTTTTTGAAAATCTTCTTCCATTCCCTACAGCAATATCATGATATGAAAATAAACCTTTCATTATTGGGATATTCATTAATAAAACTCCCTCATTTTTCAGAACTCTTGTAATTTCTTCTATAGATAGATATGGTTCTATTCCTTTATGTTGAAGTGAATCCATAGAAATTACAGCATCAAATATTTTTGATTTAAATGGTAATTTATTCATATCTGCATTTACTCTTTTTAAATATAAATTATTCTTTAATATATCTAATTCAATATCCATTCCAATTGCATCTTCAAAAATGTCAGCATCTATTCCTGTGCCACAACCACCATCCAATACTTTAATTTCATCAATATCAGTGTACTTATTTAAAAAGAAGTTTAAAATCTTCTTTTTATGTATATACCAAAAATGACTTGCGCCAAATTTTCTTATTTTAAGAAATTCTCTTTTTTTCATTTTTCCTAATAACTGTAAAAAGAGAAATTCCTATAGGCAGAATACCTAACTTAAATAATATCATTTCCGCATTATATACAAATATGAATAATCTATTAAGAAACGAAGGAATTTTTGTAAGGTCTGATATATATGAATCTCCTCTTAATACTGAAAAAACTTTTCTCTGAATAACAACAATAGGAAAAAGCAAAGATGTCCAGTAATTATGCATTACAATATTCCAATGATTCTCTTTGAATAAATAATGAATATCCTTACGACAATATCTTCTTCTGTTACCAACACTCTTATCATGTTTTCCGTATAGAAATTGCATTGCAGGAACATTGATGTATATATATCCGCCTGGCTTCAATACTCTTTCAATTTCAGATATTAGTATATGTTCATCAATACTCTTAACTGATATCAGGTCTACGGCAAGTAATATATCAAATGAATTATCTTTAAACGGAAGTATATTTGCATCGGCATTAATTATAGGTTTATTGATATTTTGGGCTAACAATAACGCATCATAATCTATATCCATTCCTATTATATTATCAAAGATTCTTATATCAGTCGCAGAAGAGCATGATAGATCAAGGATAAGTGGATTTATTATTGAATGTTTTTTGTATTTATTGTAAACATATTTTAGTATCTTTCTCTTTTGCACAAAGTAAAAATGACTCTTTTCTTCCTTACTTATGAAATCCAATTCTGCTTTATTCACAATACAAATCCGTTAAGTGTTTCAATTATTTTTTCAATTTCATCACTGTTCAATTCAGAGAAAATCGGTAATGATAATTCCTGTTCAGCCATTTTCTCTGCTTCTATGCAATCAACAGAAAAATCATTAAATGCTTTCTGTTTGTTTATTGGTATTGGATAGTGTATTGTGGTAGTAATTCCATTCTTAAACAGAAATTCTTTCAATTGATTTCTATACTTAGTAAAAATTGGGAAAATATGCATATTTGACATTTCAAAATATTTTTTATTAGGTAAATCAATCAATTTATTATTAATCCCATTCTTATACTTTTCTGCAATCTTTTTCCTCTTTTCATTCTTTTGTATCAGTTTTTCAATTTTGACACTTAATATAGCAGCCTGCATTTCATCTAATCTGCTATTTATCCCAAATCCTTGACCCGAATAGATTGTGTTCTGTCCATAATTCCGCATATTTTTAAATTGTTTTGCTAATTCACTATTATTGGTTGCTATTATTCCTCCATCACCAAAGCATCCCAAATTTTTTGTAGGATAGAATGAAAATCCGGATGCAATTGAAAAATTACCGGTATGCTTATCATCAACAAATGTTCCAACAGATTGAGCACAATCCTCAACTAATTTAATATTATTCTGTTTACAAACATTACTTAAATCCTGAATTTTTTCAGGCATTCCATATAAATGAACTGCAAGCAATGTATCAATTCCATCCAAATTATTCTTCATTTTATGGATATTTATAAGCCCCGTATTAGCATATGTATCAAAAAATACAGGTATTGCTCCAGACATAATAATTGCCTGAGCACATGGCAATGGTGCACTTGCACAAACTCCGACTTTCTTTGCACCAATTACCTTTAATATCATTGCTAATGCATCTGTCCCGCTTCCTACACCTATTACATGTTTTATTCTTGTGAATTCTGAAAACTGTTTCTCGAAATCTTCTACTTGTTTACCAAGAATAAATTTTCCAGAATCAATCACTTCACTTATTGTACTTTTAATTCTTATTATTTCTTCCTTATCTCTGTTCAAATCAATAAAAGGTATCATAAATAGTATCCTTTAAGTTCATTAAAATAATTCAGCGTTTTTTCAATACCTTTTTCTAAGTCAATTCTCGGATTATGTTCCAATTTTGTTTTTGCCAACAAACTATCTGTTGAAAAACTTCCAATATCAATTTTCTTTCTTTCCTTGGGAAATTCTTTATAAATCACTTTGACTTCATTATTGAATTTACACATTTCCTCAGTAATCTCATTTAATGTATATGATTTATCATTTCCAAGATTAACTATCCCAGTAAATTCCGTATCAATTGCATTTTCCATTGTACAAATAAGATCATCAATATACAATAAATCCCTACATTGTTTACCGCTTCCATATATTTCAATATTATTTCCAGTAAGAACTCTATTAATAAACCATCCCATAAATGATAATTTACTATCCTTAATATACATTGCCGGACCATATACATTTGTAATTCTCAGTACAATAAGTTTTATATTATATATTTCTGCATATACCCTGTGATAAAGTTCTGTTGAATATTTGCTGATTCCATTGAAGTCCACCGGATTAACACATTGTTTTTCATTTACAGGAATCTTTTCTTGTCTTCCATATATTTGTCTTGTTGATGAATAAATTATTTTTCTAGGATTTAACTCCTTTAAAAATTCAAGAAATTTAATATGTTCCACAGTATTCTGTTCTAAATCATTTAATGGCCTTTTTACACTCATCATATGCCCAATTAGTGAAGCAAAATTAAATACAATTTCCACATTATCAAAATCATTTTTATACTTCTCAGCATTACCTATTGTGTCAATAATTACCTTTATTGAATGCTTTTTTAAAATATCTAAATGATAATTATTATATCCGGTATCAGGATTACAGGAATCCAAAATAATTATATTATGCCCGGCTTCACTTAAGTGCAAAGCAAGATTAAAGCCAATAAATCCAAGACCGCCTGTTATAAGTATTTTCATAATTTAAATCTTTTGAATACCTTATTAACATTTTTCAGATAATATTCTATGCTAAATAATTTTTCAATTTCCTTACCATTAAGATATTTTTTTATTTCTCTATCTTCATTTATAAGAAATTTGAAATCACTTCCCGTTTTAAGTGATTCCATTGCATTTGTTTGCACAATTTTATATGAATCTTCTCTTAGCATACCTTTATCAATAAGTGCAAGTAACACACGCTGTGAGTAGAAAATATTATTTGATGCTTCCATATTTCTTTTCATGTTTTTCTTATTAATCACCATATTCCCTGTTATAAATATCATTTTATCAATCATATAATCAATTAAAATAGAACTATCAGGAAGAATGATCCGCTCAACAGATGAATGGCTAATATCTCTTTCATCCCACAATGCAACATTCTCCATTGCTGATATTACATTTGTTCTTAAAATTCTGGAAAGCCCATTCATTTGTTCACATGTAACAGGATTTCTTTTATGTGGCATTGCTGAAGATCCTTTCTGTCCTTTTGAAAATGGTTCTTCAAATTCTCCGATTTCCGTTCTTTGTAAAAGTCGTATCTGCAAAGCAATTTTATCAATAATATTACCTATTCTGGAAATTGCATATACATAATCCGCATATACATCTCTTGAAACAATCTGTGATGATATATCAGCTCTTTTTAATTTCAAATGTTTAAGTACCATAGTCTCAATTTCCGGATCAATGTTTGCATAATTACCTACTGCACCTGATATCTTTCCTCTTGAAATGTTATTTTTAACCCATTTCATCATTTCAAGTGAGCGTTTTAAATCATCAGCCCATACTAACATTTTTAAACCAACAGTTGTTGGTTCAGCATGAACACCATGTGACCGACCTATTATTGGTACCAATTTATATTTCTTGGCTCCCCTTAATACTGTTAAATATAATTTATTAAGTCCACTTTCAATTTTAATGCATGATTCTTTGAGTATTAAAGCATTTGCAGTATCTATCATATCACTACTTGTCATCCCTTTGTGGATAAACCGGGATGATTTTCCAACATACTCGGCAACCGATGTAAGAAAAGCAATA
>CBDUZN010000165.1:0-4877 GCA_965371715.1 uncultured bacterium
TCCTTTTCAAAACCGCATTTATCAACAATCTCTTTGAGCACATCCTCAATTTCATAATGCTTAAACCCGCAAAGATCATTAAACTCATGATCAAAATAGATATTTATTTCAATATTATAAAAACCGGTAAAATGAAAGAATTTAACAAAGGTATCCATATCTAACAGTTCCCGATTTCTATAAGGTTATCACCTTCCTGCACATTGCTTTCCTTACTCACAAATATTTTTACAATTTTACCTGAAAAAGGTGCCTGTATTGAATTTTCCATTTTCATTGCTTCCATAATAAGAAGATCCTGACCTTCTTTGACCTCATCTCCTTCCTTTACTTTAATTTCAAGTATTACGCCTGGCAGAGGTGCTTCAATCTTTTGATTCTTACTATTTTCAGGTATATTTTTCTTTACTTCACTCACTGATTCTTCTCTTTTTATCATCCTTTTCTTATGCTGACTTACACCAAGTTGTTTGATATTTACAGAAAATGTTTTTTTATTTAATTCTATTTCTGCAATATTATCAGATATACTTTTTACATTCACTTTATAATCTTTGCCATTTATTGTAAAAATATATTCGGACATTTTATCTCCTTGTACTTAACCATGATGGTTCCCTTTCAGGATAATTAAAAGTCAATATTTGCTCAGCATCGGAATAGTATAGTTCATACTCAATTGCAATACCCATTGATACTGCAAGTATTTCATCCTGGGTTAAATTAACTTTTTTCAATAATTGCTTTGTAATATTTATTTCTTTTTCATCTTCATCACTATGTTTCTTTTTGTCTTGTGTAAATATCTTTAACAAATTAATTGTAATGTTTATAATCAGTAATCCAAAAAAAACAGTTATCATGCCAACTATCATCAATGTCCAAGGATTTACATCCACAATTTGATTGCCAGAAATTTCTAATATACTATCACTTACAATTGATGTTGTATCAGCTGATATAAAAATGGATGATATTATTATATCTATTAAATGCATAGTTAATTCCTTTATAAAGGAATATTTCCATGTTTCTTCATTGGATTACTATCTTCCTTATTTTTTAGGATTTCTAAAGCTTTAATAATTTTGAATCTCGTATATTTGGGTTCAATCACATCTTCAATATATCCCCTAAATGCAGCTGAATATGGATTTGCAAATTTTTCTCTATACTCCTTCTCAAATTTGGCTGCTGTTTCATCCTTGTTATCTGCCTTCAAGAGTTCCTTTGCAAAAATGATTTCTACTGCCCCTTTGGGACCCATTACTGCAATTTCAGCACTTGGCCAGGCATAATTAATATCTCCTCTTATGTGCTTTGAAGACATTACACAATATGCTCCTCCATATGCTTTTCTGAGAATTATTGTTATTTTAGGTACGGTTGCCTCAGCAAATGCATACAGTAATTTTGCTCCACATTTAATGATTCCTCCATATTCCTGCTTTGTTCCCGGTAAAAATCCTGGAACATCCTCAAGCGTAACCAAAGGAATATTGAATGCATCACAAAATCTAACAAATCTTGCTGCTTTTTCAGAAGATGCAATATCCAAAGTACCTGCTAATGATTTAGGTTGATTAGCTACTATTCCTACTGATCTACCGTTAAATCGTGCAAAACCTATTACTATATTAGTAGCATATAATGGTTGCACTTCCATAAAATCACCATCATCAACTATTAGATTTATTACTTCCTTAATATCATAGGGTTTATTGGGATCACTTGGAACAATTTTATTTAGTGTTGGTTCAATTCTATCAATTGTATCATCTGTTTTTTTTAATGGTGTTTTTTCACGATTATTTAATGGCAAGAAACTCATCAATCTTCTTATCTGTAATAATACTTCTTCATCATTTTCATATACAAAATGTGCAATACCTGATTTTGTACTATGAACTGATGCTCCACCAAGATCCTCAGTTGAGACATCTTCATTAAGCACTGTTTTCACTACCTTTGGTCCTGTTAAAAACATATATGAACTTTTTTTAACCATAAATATGAAATCCGTTATTGCGGGAGAGTATACTGCTCCACCTGCACATGGTCCCATAATTGCTGATATCTGAGGAACAACACCTGAATACATTACATTTCTGAGAAAAATATCTGCATAACCAGCCAAAGATTCAATCCCTTCCTGTATTCTTGCTCCACCTGAATCATTAAGCCCAATTAAAGGAATTCCGCTTTTTGCTGACATTTCCATAACTTTAACAATTTTCTCAGCAAATGTTTCTGATAATGAACCTCCGAACACAGTAAAATCCTGTGAAAATACATATACAGGTCTTCCATCAATTGTTCCAAAACCAGTAACTACCCCATCTCCTGCAATTTTATTATCTTCTAAACCAAAATTGGTGCATCTATGCATTTTTAATACATCAAACTCTTCAAATGAACCCTCATCAAGAAGTATTTCTAATCTTTCTCTTGCGGTGAGCTTTCCTTTTTTATGCTGTTTTTCAATCCTTGCTTCGCCTCCGCCCTTATATGCTGCTTCTTTCCTCTTTTTTAGGTCAAGTAATTTCCTTTCAATACTCAAAATTAACTCCTTTTGAATTAATTAGAAGAATATTATAACTCTATATTATTTTGTCAAGGGGTATTTTATTAAGCTAACTCTGTTTCCGCTATAAAGGTTATCATTTCAGGAGAAAGTGAATCTCCAAGAAATTCAGGATTATAAATCTTATCAGCACTTATTATTTCAAGACACTTCTTGAAATACTTTTTAGATTCGCTTATTTTACCCATTCTTTGGTAAATAATCGCAATATAATAATGGGCATAAATGAAGAATTCATTTTCAATAATTGCATTTTTAAAATATCCCAAAGCAAGTGAATTATCCATTTTACTGAAATAAAATGAACCAATTATAAAATCAATTTCCGTATCAGAAATACCATCAGCTCTAATTATCTTTTCTAAATAAGCAATTCTTGCAATATCATCCTGTCTTGTATAAATAACAAATAGTAATCTGTATAATTCTATAATCTTTTTATCATTTTTCTCTTTTTTCAATAATAAATTAACAATCATTGTTGCTTTCATATACTCTTTTTCTTTGAAGTATTTAATTGCATTTTCATAAGTTATTTCATCTTTAACAATATTACTAAGTTCTGCATTTTTTATAAAAAATACCTTTTCCTCGCTTACCCGATAATCAAATAAGGATTTCATGAAAAATTTTATATTATTTTCAGGTACCAAAAGCATTCCGTTTTCTTTTAATACCCTGTAGGTTTCGTTAGTAATTGTTTCAAAATAATCATTGGCAAAATGCTTCATATTCTCTCTGAAAATTATTATATCAAATTTATTATCTTTTAATGGTATAGATAATACACTGGAATTTATTCTGTTTGTTAAATTTATAATATTTGAATCAAATTTAAAATTCTTTGGTTCCTTTTTAAAATATTCAAGGTCATTTACATTTGCACTCATTAAATCATCATGGTAATATTCACCCTGCTCCGCTGTCTCAATAAGTTTCTTTGATACATTTGTATCATATATATGAATATTCTTCTTCTGGAATTGCGCTTTCTTTAAATCAATAGCAATGTTCAATGAGCCGGAGAATTGTCCTTTATCATTAGAAATAACAAGAATATTTATTTCCTGTTTTTCAATTTGGCTCACTTTTAGTATAATGAAATCAATAAAATCTCTATTCTTAAAAAATGGTTTTCCCTTTCTGAAAATATTATAAACAAGTTCATCTACAAGTAAATTAGATTCACATTTACTGTTATCAATTAAATAATTAATCTTCTGTTCAAGTACAGGTGAAATACTTAAACAATAATATTGTTGTAGATAGTCAAATACCTTATCTTTATTCATAAACAATTAATAGCACATTTTTGCATATTTATCAATATCATTGTTTATTAATTTCTACTTTTTTGTTAAATCTGATAATTGCTTTATCCCCTTTACTCAAATTACCCTTTATAATTTCATGTGATAATTGGTTCTCAAGTATATTCTGTATTAATCGTTTCACGGGTCTTGCGCCATATTCCTCACGATAGCCATTTTCAGCAATATATGCTATTATTGAATCATCAAATTCTATTGTTATTCCGCATTCATTAGATCTCTCAGCTAATTGCTTAAGTTGCAAATGCACAATTTCATTCATCTCCTTTTTATTAAGAGTATTAAAAACAATGATTTCATCAATTCTGTTAATGAATTCCGGTTTGAAGTGATTACGAATCTCTATCTCAATATTTTTCTTAACTGTCTCATAATCATTAGTAAAATCTGTTGTTCGCGAACCAATGTTTGAAGTCATAATGATTATCGTATTTCTAAAATCTACAATATGTCCCTGTCCATCGGTAAGTCGTCCATCATCCATTACCTGCAGTAAAATATTGTAAATATCATTATGTGCTTTTTCAATTTCATCTAACAGTATTACAGAAAAGGGTTTTCGCCGTATTGGTTCTGTAAGCTGCCCTCCCTCTTCATATCCAACATATCCCGGAGGTGCGCCAATAAGCCGTGATATTGAAAACTTTTCCATATATTCACTCATATCAATACGCAGCATTGCATCATCTTTATCAAACATAAATTCTGTTAATGCCTTTACCAATTCAGTTTTACCTACACCTGTTGGTCCGACAAAAAGAAATGTACCAATAGGTTTTTTAGGATCAGACAATCCAGCTCTTGATCTTCTTATTGCATCTGATATTGCCTTTATTGCAGCATTTTGACCTATCACTCTTTGATGTAAACGCTTTTCCATATTAATTAATTTTTCATTCTCTTTTTCCACCATTCTGTAAACAGGTATTCCTGTCCATTCAGAAACAATCTGGGTCTTTCCC
>CBDUZN010000166.1:0-4843 GCA_965371715.1 uncultured bacterium
TAACTATTTCAATTGACAGAAAGAAAGGCAATCCCAACAGAAATACGGAAATACAGATATATGATTATGAAACAGATGGAGAAGAAGTAGGGGTTGCATCACTAAATAAAATTGTATTTAATAAACCTCAAGCACCAAACTCCAGTCATCAAACTAATCTGGCTATCAACTTCAATCCATCAACTATGGACTTGTTTTATTCTATTCCGAATGACTTGAATATAAAGATAAACATCTTTGATATAACAGGCAGAGTAGTAGATGAAGTATATAATGGAATACAGACAAAGGGTAATTATACTTATAGATTGAACAACAAAACAACAGGTATCTATTTTGCAGTAATGGAAGCGGAAGGACAGACATATAAAGCAAAGATAATTAACATAAGATAGGGGATTTCCCCTATCTTTATTTATTATGAAAAAAGTTTTAATAGTTATATTATTTATTATATTTATATTTTTATCTTTGTACCCAAGAGAATTTGTATTTTTAACTGAATTGGAACATGGGACAGTATTTGCCAAACGAAAAGGCGGTCCCTATAAGTATGATTTCAACAGGAATGGTAGAGATGAACTAATAATGTGGATATTTAAGGGGGATAGTTCTTATTTAAATTTCTATGAATATAAGGACGATTATTCATTTGATCTTATACAGACCAATTATTATGCCAGTCATATTTGGATGGCAGGTATAGGTGATTTTGACAATGATGGATTGTATGAGATATTAGGAGGAATAGCAGACAGTAATTATATATACACAATGGAGCAGAGTGATTCATTTGATTTGCCTGATAGTATAACCTGGCAAAGTGACTCATTTAATACTTTTTATTACATGATAAGCACTAATAAATTGAAGGCGGACTCAATTGACAGAATAGCGGGGACCGGTATTCCTGGTATCAGTACAACAACAAATAGTAGGGGTTTCTATTATTATGAATGTAATGGAGATAATTCTTATTATATGAAAACATTTGAGGAATCACTATATATTGGAGCGGGACTTGATATAGGTGATATAGATAATAATGGAAAAGCAGAAATATTTTTTGGACTTAAAAATATAGAGGATATAGTAAGATATGAATTAATAAATAGTGTTACGGATTCGTTTATACTAATCGACAGCACATATGCATATAAAAGTGAGAATTTAATAATAACAGAGGATACAGATGGAGATGGGAAAAAGGAACTATTAACACAAAAACTAAATTATTTAGTAGGAAATCCGGCAGATCCACGCCCATCCTATGGATTTGATCTATATGAGGATGATAATGGAGATGGCTCACTTGACAGTATATGGGCAACGGATTTTGATGTAGGGAACAATAATGATGTAATATTTGGAGCGGATATGGATTATGGTGATATTGATGGAGATGGGAATAATGAAATAGTAATATGCGGAGGACGGCATTTTGAGGTATGGAAATCAACATCAAATAATACATATAATAAAATATTTGAATGGACAAACCCGACCTTTACAACAACCCAGAGTCATATAAGATGCTTTGACTTTAATAAGAATGGAATAGATGAAGTAATATATTCAGGCAGTGGTACATATGTAGGGGATGAGAATACATTTATCTTTGAATGCAGACCATTATCAAAATTAGATTATGATAATCCAACTGATTTGGGGAATAAGATAATAAGTACCCTTATTACAGATTCAGTGTATCTATACTCAATTGATGAATTACCTGTGATAATAGATTCAATGAAACTGATAAAGGAGAATGAATTAACGCTGATACAGCCAATATATCCCTGTTCAATACCTGGAAATGATTCAATGCCTATTGAGATACAGATATACTCTGATACACAGACATTTATTACAGATACTCTAATTGTATATAGTAATGATTGGTATGGTAATGTTGATACAATAGTTATTTATTCAGGTACAGATGCAGAGATAAGAATAGATAGTGCTATAGCAAGTGATAATAGAAATGGAGAAACAGGCATTGATTATGATGATTATGTAAAGATATACTTTAATTATCCAATTATACCAATTGATACAAGTACAATAGATTTAGATGCAATATTAAATTTGAATAACAGTCATACCTGGTATGATGGAACAGGGAATATAAAATATATAAGTCATGTAAACAATAATAATGAGATGGTAATATTCCTATCAACAGACACATCATTACCGACAATACAGGTAGGAGATACAATATACCCTGATTCAATAAGCATAAAGGATGAAAGGAATTATTCCTATCTTAAAAAGCCAATAGTAATAACAGGCAGCTTTGATCCAACAGGAATAGAACAACCTCAAATTCCAAACTCCAAACTACAAACCGATTTGTCTATTGACTATAGATTATCAACTATTGATTTGCATTATTCAATTCCTAAAGAAGGTAATCTTAATATAAGGATCTTTGATATAATAGGTAGAGTAATAGAGACAGTACATTCAGGACAGATAAGTAAAGGTACATATACATATACTCCTAAGAATACAAAAAATGGAATATATTTTGCAATTATGGAATATGAAGGAGAAATGTATAAGGAAAGAATCGTATCAATTAAATAAGGAGATATAAGCAGGGGCAAAAGCCCCTGATTAATAAAACAAATGAAAAAATTGATTTTGTTAATAATACTTATAACAACAGTATTAACACTTCAAGCAAGAGAATTTGTATTCTTAACTGAATTAGAGCATGGAACCGTTAGTCCCCGCAGAGTTATTGGTCCCCAGAAACATGATTTTAATAGGAATGGTAGAGATGAATTAATAATGTGGAGTCCTATGGCAAGCACATTTGCTGGAGAATCATTTCTGTATTTCTATGAATATATAGATGATTATTCATTTAATCTTATACAGACAAATTATTATGTTAGTCATACATGGACAGCAGGCATAGGCGATTTTGACAATGATGGATTATACGAGATATTGGGTGGGGACCCTGACAGTAATTTTATATATTTAATGGAGCAGAGTGATTCCTTTGATCTGCCTGATAGTATTACCTGGCATAGTGACTCATTTAATACTTTTTATCCAATGATGAGTACAAATAAATTAAAACCGGATTCACTTGATAGAATAGCAGGGATTGGAATTCCGGGAATAAGTACAACAACTTATGGTAGAGGATTTTATTATTATGAATGTAATGGAGATAATTCCTATTATATGAAAACATTTGAGGAATCATTAGAAACAAGTGGTGGATTTGATATTGGGGATATGGATAATAATGGAAAGGTGGATGTATTTATAGAATTAAGAAATGGATTCAATGTTATTAAATATGAGGCATCTGACAGCAGTGCAGATACTTTTGTAATAATAGATAGTACGGAAGTTAATAATATTAGCAATTTATTAATATTAAATGATACAGATGGGGATAGCAAAAAGGAATTATTAACACAGAAATTGAATTACGCTGGAGGTGGGTTTCCATCCTATGGATTTGATCTGTATGAAGATGATAATGGAGATGGATCACTTGATAGTATCTGGGCAACGGACTTTAATGTAGGTACAAATAATGATACAGATACTGGAGGAGATATTGATTATGGGGATATAGATGGAGATGGGAATAATGAAATAGTAATATGCGGAGGAAGGCATTTTGAGGTATGGAAAAGTACAGGAAATAATATTTATGAAAAGATATTTGAATGGACAAACCCGACCTTTACAACAACACAAAGTCATATAAGATGTTTTGACTTTAATAAGAATGGTATTGATGAAATAATATATTCAGGAAGTGGAACCTATGTGGGAGATGAGAATACATTTATCTTTGAATGCAGACCACTTGCTAAATTGGATTATAGTAATCCAAATGACTTGGGTGATAAGATAATAAGCACACTTATAACTGATTCAGTATATTTGTATTCAATAGATGAAATAGTTGTGATCATTGATTCAATGAAACTGATAAGAGAAAATGAATTAACATTAATAGAACCAATATATCCCTGTTCAATACCTGGAAATGATTCAATGCCTATTGAGATACAGATATACTCTGATACACAGACATTTATAACAGATACGCTAATAATATATTCAGATGATTGGTATGGAAAAGTAGATACAATAACTATTTATTCAGGCACAGATGCAGAGATAAGAATAGATAGTGCTATAGCAAGTGATAATAGAAATGCAGGAACAGGCATTGATTATGATGATTATGTTAAACTATACTTTAATTATCCAATTATACCAATTGATACAAGTATAATTGACTTGGATGTGGTATTAGGATTAAATAATTCACATACTTGGTATGATGGAACAGGGAATATAAAGTATATAAGCTATGTGAACAACAATAATGAAATGGTAATATTTCTATCAACGGATACGGCATTCCCGACAATAGCAGTAGGGGATACAATAGAGCCAGATTCAATAAGTATAAAGGATGAGAGGAATTATTCCTATCTTAAAAAACCAATGGTAATAACAGGCAGCTTTGACCCAACAGGAATAGATGAAAACCGTAAACAGTTAATCATAAATCGTGAATTGCCAAAAGAGTTAACCATAAGTTATGAAATATCAACTATGAATTTGTTTTATTTTACTTCCGATAATCAACAAACCGAATTAACAATATATGATATAACAGGTAGAAAGATAACAAACAAGATCCATACAAAACAAGGAAAATACAAATTAAATCTATCAACCTATCCCAAAGGCATATATTTTATTAATCTTAAAACAGAGAACAACACAATATCAAGAAAGATAATAATATTTTGATTTCTTCCTAACTTATGAAATAGCACAGCATATC
>CBDUZN010000167.1:0-4816 GCA_965371715.1 uncultured bacterium
TAGTAGAAGAAGCAGTAGAAGAGGAAAAACCAAAAATAGTCCTGCAGCCACAATTGAAAAAACTTATTCAACCAATATATCCTGAGGCAGCCGCAAAGGTTGGTGCGGAAGGTATGATATTTGTGCAAGTTACTATTGGTACAAGTGGAAAAGTGATAAAAACAACTATTCTAAAAGGCGGAAACACTGCACTTGAAAATTCAGCTCTTAATGCAGCAAAAAAATGTGAATTTAAACCTGGAACAGTTGATGGTGTGCCTTCGGTAATGAATGCAACCATTCCTTATAGATTTGTTGCTCCCTAAAATATAAAGGGACGGTCGTCCATTTTGTCCACAGATTAATACTAAGTGAATAATTCTCATTTGTGGACAAAATAGACGACCGTCCCTTATTTCTTACTTATCTTCTTCTTCTATTAATTTCTTTGCTTCCTCTATAATTTTATCTGTCTGTTCTTGTGGAACAGGTTCATAGGTCCCTTTCTCCATTATAAATGCTCCTCTTCCCTGTGTCATTGATCTGAGCTGTGATGAATACTGATACATTTCTGATTCAGGAACAAATGCATTAATCTTTTGCTTTTTTCCTATTGAATCCACTCCGAGTATTTTTCCTCTTCTTGTATTTATATCTCCCATCACATCACCCATATACTCTTCCGGTACAATTATACCAACTCTCATTATGGGTTCAAGAAGTATTGGGTTTGCTTTTGTCATTCCTGCTTTTAATGAAAGTGAACCTGCAATCTGAAAAGCAATATCTGATGAATCCACGGGGTGGAATTTCCCATCATAAAGCGTTGCTCTAATATCTACAACAGGATATCCTGCCAAAGGTCCCTTTGCCGTTTGCTCTCTTATTCCTTTTTCAACAGATGGAACAAATTTTGTTGGAATTGATCCGCCAAATATTTTATTCACAAATTCAATTCCACCATCTCTTCCTAATGGTTCAAATTTAACATTACATAGACCAAATTGTCCTCTTCCACCTGATTGCTTTTTATGTTTTCCTTCGGCACTAGCTTCTTTTGTAATAGTTTCTCTATATTTAATTCTCGGTTTTTTTATTGTAACATTTACTCCAAACTTTTCCTTCAATTTATTTACAATTACTTCAAGATGTATTGTTCCTAACCCATGTATTAATGTTTGTCTAATTTCAGGGTCAAAATTATAGTAAAATGATGGATCTTCTTCTGCTAATTTTTGAAGGCCATTGGATATTTTTTCTTCATCACCTTTTGTCTGAGGTACAATAGCCATTGATACATTTGCTTTTGGGAATTCAATTTTATTAAATTGTTTTTTCACTGTTTTATCTACAAGTGAATCATTAGTTGTAGAATTCTTCAATTTTACAAGAATACACATACCACCTGCAGGTAGACAATCAACTTCTTTTCTATTTTTTCCTACAACAGTATATATTTGATTAATCTTTTCACTTGATCCTTTTTCAAAGTTTATAACCTCACTACCGGGTTTCAACTCTCCTGAAAAAATTCTTAAATAAGCCATATCGCCAACATGTTTTTCTACTGATGTTTTGAAAATAAAACCGGAAAATGCATCTGAGATTTTCACAGTACCATCCTTACATGCAAATTCTCCTATATCTGCAACAGAAGGCAAATAATTGGAAATTACATTCATAATTTTATCTGTGCCAATGTTCTCATGAGCATCAGCAAAACATATAGGATAGAGATTTCCTGCTTTAATGGCAGTATTAAATCCATTTGTAATATCATCATCCGAAAGTGATTCATCAAAAAATTTTTCCATTAATGATTCATCTGATTCAGCAATCTTCTCAATAAGTTCTGTTCTCATTGTTTCTACTCTTTCTCTCATATCCGCTGGAATATCTGTCTCAGTTGCAATTCCATCTTTATATTCAAATGCTTTACCTGCTATAAGATCAATGATTCCCTTGAATTCCAATCCTGTACCAAGTGGTAATTGGATTAATGCTGCTTTGTCGCTTAATGATTCTTTTATATCATTAATAACTTTATCAATTTCAATGTTTTCTCTGGTCATTTTGTTAATTACAAACATAGCTGCTAAATTCTCTTTGTTCACAAGATCCCATGCCTTTTCGGTTCCCAAATCAACACCAGCCTGCGAATCCACTACAATAAGAAATGATTCAGTAACTTTTGATGCTGAAATAACTTCACCGTAAAAATCTGGAAATCCCGGGGTATCTAAAAAATTTATTGTTTTATTATTCCATTTTAAAGTGGCAAGCTTAAGAGCTACTGTTATTGATCTATTCATTTCTTCATCATTAAAGTCCAATACGGAATTTTTCTCATTAACTCTATTAAGTCTTGTTGTTTCCTTTGCATTGAAAAGCATTGCTTCACCAAGAGTGGTTTTGCCTACAGAGCTATGACCCACAATTGCCAGATTCTTTATATCTGCTGCAGTAATTTTGGTCAAACTATCCTCCTTGTTCTATTATTTGACAGATAAAATATTTTATCTATAAATATAACTATGTCAATAAGAACGATGTTTACTATGGAATTTCAAAACTCATTGAAATTGCAGCAGTTAATGCAGTAATCTTCGTATCATATATAAATGCACCATTCAGAGAGACATAAGAAGATGTGTCCAATTGAACATTTATGCCCATTCTTATTCCCTCTCCGCTATAAATCATTTTCATAGGATACATACCCCTAACAGTATATTCATATGCGGAAAGACAATCATTCTCACCCATACTGTAATAATACGAGAACATCCTCACCCTTAATGGTTCAACAAACAAATTTGCATCTGTTCTAATCAAAATACTATGCTTTGATGTAATCTTGAATGAATTGAACATAGTTAGGTATGATGTATTTAAGCCCCTAATTTTTATTCTAATATTTGATTCATTATCCATTTGATTAAAATTGTATTGAATTGTTATAAAACCATTCGGTTTTATAATAAATTTATGTTTTATAGATTTATTATCATAATATCTATATTCTCCTTCATAATATATGCCTGAAAAATTTAGTAATCTCAAATTAATATTCATACTCAATAATTTGTTCCTATTAAACAGATACTTAGTATGAGGATTAAAAAAATTGTGATTATAAAAAACACCTGTTTTCATAGAAATAAAATTCTTTATTCGCTTTTTTACTCCAATACTACCGCAAATCCCGCCATTTGATGAAAATCCAATATCATAAGAAAATAAATTAATTTTACCGAAAAAATCAAAAACATACAATTTATTATTATTAATATCTTCAATGTGATTTGAGTAATTGGAAAAATAAGCAGCAATATTGAGATAATTTTCTTTTAAACCAATTATTCCTCCAATAAATAATTCATTTAAATTATTCCTTCTTGAAATAGATAGTGAATCAATATGAGGATTATATAATAAAATTCTGCTAACCACATACATTGAGTCAATACGCGAATCATACTGATTAAATGATAGAAAAACCGAGCTATTAACAATACTTATCGGCAATGTATAAGATATTCCTCTAAGGCTGGGATATTCACTTTTACTCATATCCGGTTCTATTCTGTATGAAAAGAAAGGTACCGAATTTAATGAATAATAATCTGCATAATCGGAGAATATGCCTCTTCCTGTTTTTATTCGGAAATCACCTATTACTAAATTAGGAAATAATGTATAGTTTCCTTTAATATTATCAATATAATTCTGTTCATCCCTATCTTTTTCAATTAAAAAAGAAACTAAATGTTTTTTATGCCCATATTTGCATGCTATAATATATGATGATTCATATATTTTCGTGGATACTGTCTTTACTGACATATATGACTGAAAACCCTGATTTTTCAATGCACGGGATAATACATTAGCAATAAAGAAATCACCTGTTATTGAGAAAATCTTCTGCTCAGATAAAAAACCCTTGCTTTTTAATACCAATTTTAATGAATCTATTTCCATTTCATTTAGAATATCTCTAAAATCATCAAATAATTCATCATACGATTCTCCATAGGAAGAAGTGTTTTCTGCAACATTACTGCCAGATAAATTAAGACATACAAATGCCAATATAATTATTAGGCAAATATATTTTTCCATATTAAGAATGCTGTAATGGTTTTTCCATCCATAATTTTGTTTGATATTATCATCTCCTCAAAGGTTTTCAAATTCATTTCCACAATTTCAATATTCTCATCTTCATCCCTTTTTCCTATTGATGCTGATAATTCGGTACACAAATATATATACATTATTTCATCAATAAAACCCGGAGAAGAATACAGTTTGACCATTTCAGTTATTTTAGATGCTTTCATACAAATTTCTTCCTGTAATTCCCTTAATGCGCAATGTTTAGGATCTTCATTCTTTTCAAGTGTACCTGCAGGAATTTCAAGAAGATACTCCTTAACAGCATATCTATACTGTTTTACAAGGATCACATTATTATTATGTATGGGAAGCATTGCTACTGAACCACTATGTTTTACAATTTCCCTTGAAGTAATTCTACCATTATCCAATTTTACTGTATCATTGAATACCTGAAGAATTCTTCCATCATAAATTTTGCTACTTTTAATCTTCTTTTCCACTGTTTTCTCCTATATATGTTTTCTGTTTCAGAATTTCAATTGTTTTCATTCCAATACCCTTTATTGAATCAATTTGAGAGTAATTTTTATATCCATTTATTATAATTCTTTTAGTAATAATTTTCAATGCTGTTTTAAATCCAATACCGCTAATACTCTCAATATCTCTTAATGATGCGCAATTAATATTAAAAGGAGTTTTCTTATCTGAA
>CBDUZN010000168.1:0-4809 GCA_965371715.1 uncultured bacterium
TTTCCATTTTTTCAACCACCGAGGTGGTCTACTTTCATTTGGCATATAACCCCTAATATACTATACTAAAGATTTTTTCTTTTCCTTTTATTCCCTTAAATGCTTTTAATCCACAATAATCGGTTTTATATTTTTTCATTATTATTTGATAAGTATTATTATCAATCAAAATTTCTTCTGGTTTTGCTGAAGAACAAATTCGCGCTCCAATATTTGCTGTTTTCCCAATAATTGTATAATCTGTTCTTTTTTCGTATCCCATTTCTCCTGCAATTATTTCACCTGTTGATATACCTATTCCAATTGTTGTTTTCTCAACAAATTCATTATTCCATTTTGACACAAGAGCCATATAAGCATTCTGCATATCAATTGCTGCTTTTACTGCTAACAATTCTTTATTCCTTTGCTTAAATGGTGCTCCGAAAAGTGCCATTACTTCATCTCCTACAAATTTGTCAACTGTTCCATTATTATTAAATATTGCATTTGTCATTGCTTTCAAATATTTATTAATGAATCTAACCAGTTCTGTTGGAGAAATATTTTCAGATAATTCTGTAGATCCTCTTATATCAGCAAATAATACAGTGATATTCATTTTTTCTCCATCAAGAAATTGTGTCTCTTCATTGAGAAGTAATTTACTCATGATTTTCGGATCAACAGATCTGCCTAATACATCACGCAAACGCTTCTTTTCCATACTTTCAAAAATTGCAGTATCGGCTTGACTTGCAACTGCCTTAAGGATTGCTTTATGATGTGAATTGATTTTTTGCGTAATTGAACTGCATCCAATAATACCAATAATATTATTTTCAAGAATTAATGGAATCCCGGCATATTCCCTTCCATTAATCATTCTTTGACTAATACCCTGTTTTTTTGCTACAATTTGTGAAAAATCCAAAATATCTTTTTCGCTTACTTTACTCTTATATCCCATTAAACTTTGAATAATAAATTCCTTTTCAAAACTATTGTATATTGTAATAAATGTATTATCACATTTTATTGATTTCTTTATTACAGATGCTATTTCATTCATCATTTCATTAAATGGTGAATGTTTATCTCTAATAGAATCAATCTTATAAATTATTCTGATAATATCATTCTTATTTATTACATTTCTTATTCTTTTTGATTGATTAATTGCTGAATCAATTTGATTGATTGCTGTGTTTAATAGATTTATAATACTTTTTTTATCATCCGTCTTTTCAAAAATCACACCAATACTACCCAAAATTTCTCCATTTAATTCAATTGGGGTTATATAGAGAATTTTATTAAGGGTTTTTATGGTTTTTGCTGCTATATCATTTTCAGAAAAATGAGTCATGAATATTGGGAAATTTTGTTTCTTTTTATTATTTTTGAATGAAAAATAAATTTTTGAATCATTATATGTTTCATCTCTCACAAATAGCATTAATGCATTTACATTTATTTCCTTACGAATATATTCTACCATATTGGGCAGCATTTCAAATGGTTTACTTTCTTCATCCCTAATTTTATCAAGTGCAATCAACATTTTTATTTCTTTTTTCATTAATTCATTATTCTTCAATTATCCTCCTGATCATTTTAATAATTGTACATTAATGATTTTATTAAGTCAAATGAATCATTGTTTGGTATAATTAATCTATACAAGAAATGATAATCTTTTCTGTGGACGAAGTAGGGGCAGACCTGTGTGTCTGCCCTAATGATGAGCAAACATATAGGTTCTTGGTTGTGTGAGGTAACATGCTCAAGGAGCATGTAGGAAAAGAAAGAAAAATATAATCATGATGCAAATGTTCACACATTTACTCTGAGGAGCTCTGGAATAGAGACCGTAATATAAGAATATTACTACGGGTTGAGTCCATGCTCCTCAGAGTAAACAGTCCTCACCTTTCCAAAGAAAAAGCATCAAGAACAATTTTATGCGGAGGAAGACAACCAATATAATGAGCCTCTGCGGTACAGTAATTATTCTTACTCTACTCGCAGCGAGTTCATTTATTTGGTTGTGTGACAGAGCAGAAAAAGATTAAGAATAATTATGATGCAAGAGTTCAATATATTCTTCGAATTACTCGGAATATACAACTATTTGATTGTGAGATGGAGCAGCCATTTTAACAAGATTTTATTTTGGTGAAAATAAGAATTATTATAAAAAAATCACAAAGCCACCAGATCAATGTGTATATGGTAAATTAATTCTATCCTCTGTAGCATAAAGAATCATCATTTCATTGAATTCATCCCTTTCTGCAATTGTATTTGAGTCCCTAATATTAAGATACTCGTAACCACTCCACATTCCTATTACAAATGAACCCAAAATAATAAGAATAATTGCTGCTGCTTGCAGATATTTGTACCAACCTAAATGTTCCGATCTGTAAGAATCAATTGCTAATTCAGGGAGAATTACTTCCGGTACTTTGTAATTACTTATAATATTATCTGCATATAAATAATCATTTAATATGTTCTTGCAATACTCGCATTTGCTTAAATGAAATTCAACTTCTTCTTTTTCTTCATCCGTCAATTCATTATCTAAAAATTTCACAATTATTTCTTCAGATAAATGTTTATTGTTCATTTTTCAGTCCATCCTTTATTGCTTTTTTTGCTCTAAAAATCAATGATTCAACTGCTTTTACAGTAGTTCCCATAATATCGCTAATTTCCTTGTAGGATTTTTTTTCAAATTTTCCTAATATCAAGGCAATTCTCTGTCTATCAGGCAATTCATTAACAATCATTTTCAGTTTCTCAATTCCTGAATTATCTACAATATCATTATTGTTTTTAAAAGCTACTTTATTAAATAACCTATGCTGTTTGGCTCTATTCCTTCTAATATTCATACAACTATTATATGTTGTTCTAAATAACCAGGATTCTAATTTATTCATGTCTTTTATGCTGTTAAGATTCTTCCATAACTTGATAAACACATCCTGAGTAATATCAATTGCATCTTCATTATTCCCGGAATATCTCCATGCAATTTGATAAACCCTTTTGGTGAAGTTTTTGTAAATCCACTCAAATTCAGAGGGGATGTTGAGTGTATTATCTATTTTTTACTTTCGTTCATCGCAATCATCGCAATCATCACAATCATCTCTATTTTTATACATATATTTTCCTTTCCCTTCCATCTCCTTAAATTTCATATTCTTTCCATCAATAGTATGTTTTTCCATTATCATTTTGTGTTTATTTTCAAAGATTTTTATTCCGATTTTGTTCAGTACTTCTATCTGCTCTTTATTCATCATTTGCCTGATCTTTACAAATGCTTCAATCTTCTTCTTCTCAATATCCATTTTCATTTTTCCAATATCTTCCATTTTCTTTATAAGGGTTTTAGCATTAGCATTATTTAATACTAATTCATTAAAATCAATATTTGTTTTTTCTATCTTAGCACTAATATCAATAATATCCTTTTTCAATGCAATTTTCATTTCATGAATTTTCTTTTCCTGTTCTTCTGTTAGATCAAGAAACATATACATATTCATACCAAATTTTCCACCATGCATCATGTCCGGCATATCCATCTTCATTTGGTTCATTTCTTCATCTTCGGAGATCATAATTTTAATTTCCTTTTTCTCTTCTGCAAAAACAGTTAAACTGGAAACAATAAGTACCAATGTTAAAAAAAGTACTATTGAGGATTTTTTAAAAAAATTCATTTTGCCTCCTGATTATATTTTTTTTCTATTTTTTTCATAATTTTTATATTATTGGAATCGCCTTTATTATCTTTTCTTATTACCTTGATTAACATCTTGCATTTTTTCCTGAATTTTTCCATTTGTTTAGGATCAAGTATATTCTCATATTTATCATAATAATGCATAAATAGCATTTTATGTGAATCTTCATACATACTTAATGATTCTGAAAGATTCTGCATTATTAATGGAGATAATGAATCATTACATTCCTCATTTAATCTACATTTTAATGCTATTATTTTGTTCATTAATGAATCAGATACCTTAAACCATTCACTCCTAATACTGTCAATCCTCATTAATTGAATTTTATTCAATTGTATATCCTCTATAAAGGGTGGTGGCAATCTACGAATTCTATGTATAGGTCTATGATTTATTCTGTCAAAAATCATTATTGAAAATATACCTAGATTTAGGCAAATTGATATTATCAATAAAGTATATAAGAATTTTGTTTTCATTTATTCTCCTTTTAAATATAGACGCAAATAACTCTATTTTCACGCGGTATTTCCATTATTATATAAATAATTAGTAATTATTACAAGATAAAACATCTGTATAATATAAGAATTCGAGATTGTTTTCTATTTGTTAGGATTATATAATGTATTATGTTTTGTAAGGACAGGTTCGCCACCCATAATTTTCTTCTCTTCTTATTGTATTTGAAAACGCTTAACAAACTCTTTCAGGCTTTCAGAAAGAAATGTTAATACTTGAGTTGCTTCAACTAATTGACTAAATGCAGCAGTTTGCTCTTCTACTGATGCAGAAACCTCTTCGGCTGAGGATGTGTTTGATTCTGCTTCACTTGCTATTTCATTAAGAATTATTACTAATTTATTTACTACATCCTGATTTATCTCTCCCTTTTTTACAATAACTTCATTATTGTCTACCGACCCTGTTATTTCATCGGAAATTGTTCGCAATCTTTTTGCCGCACTTAAAAGAACATCTTTAGATTTCATTATTTCTCTTTCTGTTATTTCTGCTTCATCAACTATTGCTGCTGTTTTTTCAATAATGTTTTTTA
>CBDUZN010000169.1:0-4808 GCA_965371715.1 uncultured bacterium
CTGTTCCTCAATATTTAAAAGTTTAAGAATATTTCCAATAACAGGCTTTTTTCTGGAATATTCAAGGGAATATTTTTTAAATTCATTCTGATTTTTGATTATATCAGGATCAGAAAGCTTTTTAACCAATTTATTAAAATCTTCAACCTGCGTTTTAAGCTTACTTATTTCCACTACTCTTCTCCGTTTCACTAACTGTTAATGCTGCATTTAGGGATGCAATAGCCACTTCAAGCATTTCATCAGTTGGTTCTTTTGTTGTAATCAATTGAAATAATAATCCGGGCATAATCAATATTTTAACAAAAATATTCTTAAACCATTTGCCAGTTAGGGTTAAAACTTCAAAAGCAATTGCCGCAACAAAAGGAAGTAAAATCAAATGATTTATTAATCTGCTTAATGGATTATTTGGGAGTCCCATTAAATTAAAAATTATTGTATCAAATATTGCATAAAAAACAATTGCTGTAATAAGTACAATAAAAATAAAGCTGGTTCCGCATCTTGGATGCTTTGTTGAATATTTTCTTGCATTTTCTACTGTTAATTCTTCTCCATTCTCATATGTAAAAACTGTTTTATGTTCAGCACCATGATACATAAAAAATCTTTTAATATCTTTCATCAAACTTATAATCAGTATGTAAATAATAAAAAATGTCATTCTCATTAATCCAAGAAACAAATTAAAATATATCTGATTACCTTGTAATTTCAATGAATTTCCAAGTAAAATTGGTACAAAAAGAAAAAGACCTATACCTATTGCAATTGCTACTATAAAGGTTAATACAGTTAATAACTTATCCTTTAAGGAATTACCGGTTTCCTCTTCATAATATATTTCAGCGGATTTATTAATACTATCAAGCCCAATATTCATCATTTCAATAAAAGAAACAATACCTCTGATAAATGGTAACCCATAAAACTTATTCTTCTTTGTCCATCTGGTATAAGGTTTTGACTTTATCTCTATTTCATTATTCTTTTTTCTTACTGCAATTGCATATCCGCCATCAACAAGCATCATAACACCTTCAATGATTGCCTGTCCTCCTGCTCTGATTAATTTTTTACTCACCAAATTTCTCCTTTAATGAAACATATCTAAGATAATCCTCTAATGAAGCAATTGTTTTAATATACATTTTTCCATCCTGAACATTAATAAGATTTGCTTTTACAAGCTCTTCAATATAGTTTTTCAATTTCTCTTTTTTAATACCCAGTATTGATGACATCTCCTCAAATGAATAATCAAGATCAATTACAATTGTACCATCATCCTGCTTCACTCCACTCTCCTCAGATTTCGTGATAAGAAAAGCTATTAATCTTTTCTTTAATGATTTTATCATTAAGTATTTTATCTGTTCATCTGCTCGTCTGAGCCTAACAGTTAGTTCTGTGACAATATATTCAATTAAAGGTTCTTCACCCATCTTTTTCTTCATAGCTTTTTTATCAAAAGTGATTAGATGTGATTCTCCGTCAGAAACAGCAGTAGCAGATCTTGGGCTTCCATCAATGATCGACATTTCTCCAAAAAAGTCTCCTTCCTTTAAGACAGCAAGAACTTTAACTTCATCACCTACTTTTTTAATAATCTTGATTCTTCCGGATTTAATAAGATACATCTCATCACCGGGCTCCCCTTCCTTAAATAGAACCTTCTCGTTTTCAAGTACTTTTTCTATTCCATAATTGTCAGTCATAATTTTCTCCTTTTAAACATTTAACTGCAAAATAGTAGGACCTATTCGTTTAAAATCATTTCTATTATATGTATTTATAATTTTATCACAATATTCTTTGTTAATTCCTGATTTGATTATTGATTCAATATTTTCTTTCTTATCAAAATACATATATGAAAAAGTATCAATTATCTCATAAGAAACACCCATCTCATCTTCATCTGATTGTCCTTCCCATAAATCAGCACTTGGTGTTTTTTCAATAATATCTTTTGGAATACATAGAAATTCGGCTAATCTATATATTTGCGTTTTAAATAATTTGCCTATTGGATTGATAGCACATCCCATATCTCCAAATAGAGTGCCATATCCCATTATTAATTCTGATCTATTAGAGGTTCCTATCACAAGAGCATTGTACATACTAGCCTTATCATAGAAAATAGACATTCTTTCCCTTGCACATTTGTTACCTATTCGTAATCGGGATGGTTTATTCTCATTATTAAAGTAACTATCAATCTGTTCTGTAATACTTATTGTTGTAAGTTCAATATCGTTAAATACAGAAATCATATATGCATGTTCATTGCTTTTTTTATTACTTGTTTTATAGGGCAGGTAAAATGCAAAAATATTTTCCGGTTTCAATATTTTTCTTAATAGTGTTAATGAAACAGCAGAATCCAAACCACCCGACACTCCTATAACAACATTTTCAAACCCTCTATTATGAATTTCATTTTTTAGAGTTTCACTTAAATGATTTGATATTTTTTTATAATCAATATCAAGATAGGATTTTATAATAGCACCCCTTTTTTATAATCTATTATTTTATCAATTCTTGACTTATAGTCAAGAATTTATTTCATATTTATTAATCCTATCAAATACTTGACATAAAACAAATATACCGTAATATTGAATTTATGGAATTAGCATCCTTATTTAAACAAGTATTACCCGATTCATTGATTAGATTCGGCAAAGATATTTCAGATGATTATTTTACCGATGAATCCGGCATTAAATGCGCAAATCCATTAATTGTACTATTTCCTAAAAACACAGAACAGGTTTCAAAAATTATGAAAATCGCATATAGTAATGATTTACCAATAATCCCAAGAGGTCTTGGTACAGGATTATCAGGTGGAGTTATTCCTTTGAAGCCATCTATTATTTTATCCCTTGAGAAAATGAAAAGTATTATTGAAATTGATGAAGAGAATCTCATGGCTGTTGTACAACCTGGATTAATTACTGGTGACTTACAAATTGCTGTTGAGAAAAAAGGATTGTTTTATCCCCCTGATCCAGCATCACTTGAATCATGTTCAATTGGTGGAAACATTGCTGAATCTGCCGGTGGACCAAGAGCAGTAAAATATGGTACAACGCGTGACTATGTAAGAGGTGTTGAAATAGTTTCACCACAAGGCAATATAATGAGATTTGGCGGCAAAATCAAAAAGGATGCAACAGGATATAATATAAAGGATTTAATAATTGGGTCAGAAGGAACATTATGTATAATTACTGAAATTACACTTTCCCTTTTGCCATTACCAAAATTTGATACGGATCTTCTTATTTCATTTAACAATATGGAAGATGCTGCCCAAGCAGTATCAGACATTATAAAAAATCGTATTATTCCATCAACAATTGAATTTATGGAAGAACGAGCACTTGAAGCTGCCTATAATCTACTCGGTAATAATATGCCTGTTAAGGAAGGCAAAGCACAATTATTGATAAAAATTGATGGCAATACCATGGAATCTATTGATAAGGATGCTGAACAGATAGGTGAAATCTGTTTTAAGAATAATGCTATTAATGTATTTGTTGCCGATTCAAAACCATTTAAGGAAAATTTGTGGAAAGCAAGGCGTTCACTGCATGATGCGGTTGTAGATATGTCAATTGAGATGGAAAGAGAAGATATTGTTGTACCTCCTTCCAAATTACCTGAATTGATTTCAAAAATCAAAATCATTGAAAAGCAATATAAAGTAATGATTGTTATTTTTGGTCATGCCGGAGATGGGAATGTACATATAAATATACTGAAAACAAAAGACAATAAAGCTGCATACGAAAAAAATCTGAATAATATTGTCAGAGAAATAATGGAAATTACAGTATTTCTCGGAGGTAAATTATCAGGAGAACATGGTATTGGAATATTCAAACGCGAATTTATGCATTTGGTTTTTACAGATGAACAATTGGAATTAATGAAAAATATTAAAAAAGCATTTGACCCTAAAAATCTATTAAATCCAGGGAAAATATTCCCATGAAATATTTATTATATTTCCTCTTATTGTGTTCTATTACATTACATGGGAAAATTGTTTCAACAAATGATAATGTTTCCTTTGAATCATTTATTAGTGAACATATAAATTCATCATCAGATGATCTTTTTCTTTACACTTCTCTAATATCATCAAAAAAAATTGTAAATATGTTGATAAATAATCAGGAAAACTATAATATTAATATAATCATTTCTGAAAATTCACTGTCAAAATCCTATTCACTGCATACTATGCTGTTAGAGAAAGGATTTAATGTATTTTCATTATCAACATTAGGATATCAATATTATGGCACTTTCATTATGAATAGTAAAAAAATCATCTGGGGTAATTTTGATTGCTCGCAGGATAAGTATAATGAAAATTCATATATTTTCACTTCAAATGATAAACAGGTGCTTTCAGATTATAAGGAATTATTCAATCTAATGCTGGAATCTTCGTATTCCTTAAATATTCTTCCTGACACCATTACTATTGAGGAAATCAATAAAGATCCTGAAAAATTTAGTAATCAGTATTGTGTTATAACCGGCAAAGTTAAAAAAGTAATAAAATCCAAAACTAGCGACACATATTTTCTGTATTTTTCTGATAATAAAGATGAATACAAGGTTGTAATATTTTCAAATATTTATAATGATATGAAAAAAGCATCAATCTCACCAATGTATTTTCTAAACAAACAGGTTTACATCAAAGGCACTATAATCCTTCACCCACAATATGGAACCGAAACCCTCCTATCCTCACACACCAACATCACTTA
>CBDUZN010000170.1:0-4785 GCA_965371715.1 uncultured bacterium
ACATCATTTTTCATATTAATATTTCTCCTTAAAGAAATAACTTCCATTAATATTATATAATTATAATAAAGAAAAAGAACTAAAATGTCAAGTTACCCAATGTACTGATATTTATACAATTCGAAATATTTTCCTTTCTTTTTTAACAAATCGGAATGATTTCCGCTTTCAACAATTTCACCTTTATGCAATACATATATTTTATTTGCATCTTGAATTGTTGATAAACGATGGGCAATAGCAATACTTGTTCTATTATGCATTATTTTGGAAATAGCATCCTGAATAAGATTTTCTGTTTCACTATCAATGCTGCTGGTTGCTTCATCAAGAATTAGTATTTTGGGTTCCTTTGTTAATGCTCTTGCAAAAGCAATAAGTTGTCTTTGCCCTGTTGAAAGATTTTTCCCACTTTCTGCAACTGCATTTCTATATTGATTCTCTAATTTTGATATAAATGCATGAGCATTTACATATTTTGAATATTCAATGATTTTTTCTTCCTCTATTTCTTTATTTAATGCAATATTGTATTTGATATCTCCGGAAAACATAAATACATCCTGTAATACAAGTCCGAAATATCCTCGTAAATGCTTCACGCTCATATCTCTAATATTTATATTGTCCACTAAAATTTCACCTTGCTGAATATCGTAAAATCTCAATAAAAGATTAATAATTGTTGTTTTTCCAGCACCTGTTGCCCCAATAAATGCAACCGATTCATTTGGTTTTATTGTAAATGATACATTTTTTAAAACAGGTTCATCTTTTTTATACTCAAAGGTAACATTTCTGAATTCAACTTTACCTTCTTCTTTTAATGGTGAAATAGGCTTAATAGGATTTTTTATCTTATCTTTTTCGTCAAGAATCATAAGAATTCTTTCAGAAGAAGCCATTGCTGATTGAAAAATATTGTATTTTTCAGAAAAATCAAAAATTGGTCTAAATAACATATGTATATATGAAATAAATGCTATAAGAATTCCTATTGATAAAGCACCCTTTAATACATTCATTCCTCCAAAATAAATCAATATACCAAGAGTGACCATAGCAAGAACATCAATTAAAGGTCTAAATATGGAAAAAATTAATAATTGATGCATGTTTGCTTTATAATAATCAGCACTTGTATTTGTAAAATCCGTTCTGGATTTTTTCTGTTGATTGAAAACCTGAATTAATGAAATCCCTGTTATTGCTTCAGATAAAAAACTATTCACCTTTGCTAGTGTGATCCGCACCTTTCTATATGCATCCCTTGCAAATTTCTGAAACAGAAAAAGCATTAGACCAATAATAGGAATCAATGTCATCATTATTAAAGCTAATTGTGGTGATAATTTAAACATAATAATAAAAATTCCGATTATAACAATAATATCTTTTGCGGAATATATAAACACATCTGTTAAGAGTTCCCTTAATGCATCAACATCATTTGTGGAACGAGTTACAAGGCGACCAATAGGATTTTTTCTATAATAATTCATTGATAGATTTAATAATGATTTCATTACACCACTTCTAATATCATACATTATATTTTCACTAACAAGAGCCATCAGAATAACCTGAAAATATGTAAAAACAAAAGAGACAAGAAGAAGAGCAAGATATAATAAAGCCAAATGTCTGATATTCTTTAAATCAGAATACCTGATAATTCTTATATCCTTTTTATCAATGCTGTTTAAATCATCATAACTTATGAAAAAACCATTATCTGATTGGGTAAATTCAATATTATATTTTTTAATTATATCTTTGTATTTAGAATCAATAAGAATATATTTGCCATGAAATAAATAATTATTTTTTTCAAGCATAGTTCTCTGATCAATTGTAATTACAGCTCCGGGAAGAAAAATGGCATTATCAGTAATAATACTGTAAGAAGAATGTGTTTTGGCAAGATCAATTGTTTCTTCATTCAGTTGAATTTTCACATGATTCCGCTCAATATATCTATCTATTACTGTTTTAGTGATTATGGGTAAAGATATTTCTACTCCACTAATTAAAAGAAGCAAAATAAAAGTAATTAATATCTGTTTATAATATGGTTTTCCATATTTCCATAATTTAAGTAATATTGTTTTGTCTGCCGTAGAGTAAAGTTTTTCTTCCTGCATTATGCTTCCAGTTTCTGGATTTCGTAAATATGTTTATAAATTTCGGATTTCTTAACAAGAACTTTATGCGTGCCTTTGTTTTCAATCTTTCCTTTATCAAGAACATAAATTATATCAGCATTAATGAAAGAGGATATTCTATGGGAAATAACAATAGCAGTTATTCCTTTTGAAAAACTTTTCAGATTAGTTAATATTTCTTTCTCTGTATTAGTATCCACTGCACTTAATGCATCATCAAGAATAAGAATTTCCGGATTTCTGATTATTGCTCTGGCTATACAAATGCGTTGTTTTTGTCCTCCAGAAAGAGCCACTCCCTTTTCTCCAACAAGTGTATTATAATTATGTTTTAATTCCATAATGTTTTTATGTACAGAGGCAATTCTGCACATTTCTCTGATTTCCTCATTGCTTGCTTCCGGTTTACCAAATCTAATGTTTTCTTCTATTGTTGCAGAAAATAAGAATGAATCCTGTGGTACATAACCAATAGAATTCCTTATTCCGGCAATTTTTAAATCTTTATAATTCTTTCCATCAAATAATATTTCGCCCTTTTGAGGTTCCACTACACGCATAATCAAATCTATAATTGTGCTTTTTCCTGAACCAATTTTCCCGCATAATCCTGTATATTGACCTTTATTTATCTTTAAGTTTATATTATCTAATACAGATGTTTTTCCATAGGAAAAAGAAAGATTATTTAATTCAATATCACCATTTATCTTTGAATAAATTGCTGATTTTGCATCTTTAATATCCGGTTGCTCCTCAAGAAATTTATTGATTCTTTTAAATGAAGCAATACCTCTTTGAAATATATTTGTTACAAATCCCACTGCCATCATGGGCCAGACAATAATTCCAATATATGACATAAAAGCAACAAGTTCCCCGGGGCTAAGTTCATTCAATATAACCTGCTGACCTCCAACAAATAATATTATTGCAATTCCAACCTGTGAAAGGAGAAATATCATTGGGAACATTGTTCCCCATATTTTTATAAGAGTTATATTTTTATTAAGATAATCATTGCTTATTCTATCAAAATTCTTTGATTCGGCTTCTTCCTGTTGAAATGCCTGAATTATTTTTATGCCTGAAAACATTTCTTGTGCCTTGTCGCTCATTGCCGAAAACCCTTCCTGTACCGCTTTAAATCTACTAAATAGCATGCGCATAAAAAATAATGCAATTATTGATATTAAAGGTAATGGAATAATTGCAAAAAGGGTTAGTTTCACATTAATATTAAGCATAAATAATATTGTTGCAATAAAAAGGAATATAGCATCAAAACCAGCTATTATACCAAATGCTGTTGACATTCTCACAGCACGCATATCATTGGTCATGTGTGCCATAATATCACCCGTCTTAACATTATGGAAAAATCTGTTTGATAATATTAATAAATGATTGAATAATCTATTCTTAAAATCCATTTCAATAAAGTGAGCCATACCAATAATTATCATTCTCCACATATATCTGAAAATACCGATACTAACAGCAAGCCCAAACAATGCAAGCATTAGATACAATAAACGATGAGCTCCCTGCGTAGGCATTATAATATAATCAATTGCATTTTTTACAATTTTTGGAGAAATCAGCTGAGCAATATTAACAGCAATAAGAGCCAAAAATCCAAATACCATCTTAAGGGGCGCTTTTCTGTAATATGATAGTATAAATTTAATAATCATAAAAAGAGAATACCCTAAAATTTGGATTAAATCAATAATATTTAACTTTTATTTAACTTATTGTATATAGATATCACATAAATGATATAGAGTATAAAGCTGGGGGTTGACATTTTGACATTTTTTCAGTTCCTGATGTACCATTATTGTATACTTCAATGTAATATTTGTCAATATGTAGTGTCTTTTTCTTTATTCTAATGAAAAATAACGGTTTTTTGTTAATAATTGTGTCAAAATGTCAAGCCCCGGCCTATTCTTTTGATTATCCAAATATATTGTCTTGTTAATTTCTAAATAAAATGTATAATTTATATTATGATAAATTATATTCCAAAATATATAGCAGATATGGAAAAACAGAAGAAGTTTAATGGTTCCTTTTCTGCAAGTATTATGTTCCTTGATATTTCGGGTTTCACTTCAATCACCGAGCAGCTCACCTCTCATGGAAAAGCAGGAGCAGAAGAATTATCTACAATAATCAATAATGTTTTTGGTCAAATGATAGATGTAATATACTCAAACAATGGTTTCATTTCCACTTTCGCAGGCGATGCATTTACTGCTATTTTTCCAGATACCCCAATAGATATTATTTCCAATTGTGCCTGTGAAATTCAAAATATCTATACTAATTATAAAATCAATTCCAAACTTATAAAGGGATTATCAATTTCATTAAAAATCGGTATTTCTCATGGCTTATTAAATTGGGGAATTCTTGGTAAGGAAAATCATAGAACCTATTTTTTTAAAGGTAATTCAATAAATAATGCTGTTAATGCCGAACACAATACAAAACCTGGAGAAATACTATTACATAATTCTGCCTGCAAATTATTGAAAACAAAAAAAGGATTAATTAAGAATAAGAATGGTTTTTTCAAACTTAAACAACATAAAGTCACATCGCAATCATT
>CBDUZN010000171.1:0-4732 GCA_965371715.1 uncultured bacterium
TTGAGGAATGTATTACGCAACGCAAGTAATTCGAAGAATATGTTACGCAAGTAATCCGAGGTACATTCCGAATAATTTGAGGAATGTATTACGCAACGCAAGTAATTCGAAGAATATGTTACGCAAGTAATTCGAGGTTTATATTATGCAAGTAATTCTAAGAATATGTTATGCAAAACATTTTTATTATCATTATCTTCATCCTTATATATCTTTTTCCACTCCGTCACACAAGCAAATAGTTGCATATTCTGAGTAATTCGAAAAATATATTGAACATTAATAATTTGAAAAATATATAAATGTATCGCATGAGGTACATTTCGAGTAATTCGAGGAATATATTGATTATATTGGTTGTTTTCCTCCGCAGAAAATTGTCTTTGATTCTTCTTCTTTCTCTCTGGAAAGGTGTATATTCCGAGTAATCCGAGGAATATATTACGCAAATCATTATCATTATTTCTTTTTTTCTACATGCTCCTTGAGCATGTTACTTCCGCAACCCGCAGTGATATTCCCATATCACGGTTTCTATTCCAGAGCTCTTCGGGGTAATTGTGTGAACCTTTGCATCATGTATATTCCGAGTAATCCGAGGTACATTCTGAGTAATCTGAGGAATGTATTACGCAACGCATTAGTAATCTGAAGTTTATTCTGAGTAATTCGAGGTACATTCCGAGTAATCCGAGGAATGTATTACGAAAAAAATTATCTTAATCATTGTTCTAACCTTTGCATCATGTTTATTCCGAGTAATCCGAGGAATATTATTGAATCCTTTTATTAAATATTGTAATTATTATTAAATTTTCAATTGACATACTATATAAATTAAAGTAAAATAATGATTGCTAAAAGGAGGAGAAATGCTTGACTTTTTTTCGAAGGATCCTTCAAAAATTATTGAAAGATGCAATAAACTACGATTAGAAGGGAAATACGATAAAGCTGAACAGATATTACGGAAAAACATTAAGAATAATAAGAATGATTATCTGTTTCTCATTGAACTTGCAAGGGTGCAATTTGAGAAAAAGAAATTACTTGATGCTGTAACATCACTAAGAAGTGCATATTATCTACAATTTGATAAAATAAATACAATTATTGATGTATGTGAAGATATGCATTACAAATCAGACCAAAAATATCATACCGGCAAATTACTTTTTGAACTTCTGACAAAGAAAAGAAATTCCGACAATTTTCATAAAATTCTTAAAACAATTCCAGCAAATGAGCTTAATAAAATTAGCACCGAATACTTAAAGAAATTCAAAACAATTCAAAAAGAACGCAATATTAACCAACTTACAAAAAAAGATAATGAAGTATTGATTTTAGCAGGTATTGTTTTTCTTAGCACTAAGAACTTTGATAATGCCCAACTGGCTTTCACTTTTGTATTCAAAAATCAGGTGAAAGATAGAAATTTCATATTACAGGAATATATGGATATTACAAAATATAATTATTCCGATCCCGAACCATTTATGGCTCTTGGTGATTTTTATATGATAATTGGTGATAAGGATAAAGCAATAAATTATTTTCAAAAAGCAATCAAACTCAATCCCGAACTAAAAGAAAGCATTGCTGAAAAACTTGATGGAATAGTTTCTGACTCTGATGATATTTCTGAAACCGGAAAGCTTTCGCTTGCTGATGTTTATATAAACAAAGGTGATTTCAAAAAATCCATTGATATTCTGAATAATATTTTAAACAGTGAATCAAGTAATACTGAGGGTGTTACAAAACGAGTAAGACATATACTTGTAAAAAACGAAAATAGTATTGATGTTAATAAAGTTCTTGTAAAAGCATTACTTATTGCCAAAAATTTTCCTTCAGCAATAACATCACTTAAAAATATTTTTAGTATTGATAAAAACGAAGCAGACTATATTATTGAAAACATAATCAAAATTGAAACAGCAGATTTCTCATCCAATGAAAAAGATATACTTAAATCAGAAGTCTATCTATCAAAAGGAGACATTGACAAATCTGCTAAAATCATTAGTGACTTGTATTCAAAAGACAGCAGCTCTTCATATGATATAGAAAATATTCTCAATGAAATTCTAGAAAAAGACAAAGAAAATCTAATAGCATTAACATTGCTTATTTCTATTTATTCTGACAGCGGACAATTACAAAAAGCAAAAACACTTTTAAATTATATAGTGTCAATTGAAAATGAGAAATGTACTGAAATAGGAAAACATTATTATGAAATATTGAGTGAGAAATTCCCAAATGACATTGAATTGAAAATCCCACTTACAATCACCTACATAAAAAAAGGAGATATTTCTAAAGCAACTAAATTAACTGCTGAAATTATAACCGAAAACCCAAGTGCTTTTTATGAAATTGTTCCAAATATGTTTGAATCTGCATCTTCAGATGAGAATATCGCAAAAGAGATTTTGAATATACTTAATTCAATGGATAGTTCACAGATTGACCCTTACCTATATGAATACACTATTGCTGAAATATCATACCTTGCAGGAAATATTGAAAAATCTTTGGACAAAATACTTAAATTGGTTGAGAATTTTCCTAATAAAGAAAGTAATTCACTGGAAATCGTTGAAAGAATGGATGAGAAATACCCTTCAAATAGAAACATTAAAGAATTCCAGTTCAATTTTTATATCCATAAAAAAGATTTTGATAATGCCCTTATCGCAGTAATGGTATTATATGAAAATAAAGATATGATAGGACATGTTCTTGATAATTTGTATGTTTTACATAAAAATGTTCCAGATAACTATAATGTTATGGTAAACATTCTTAAGGTTCTTGATGAAATGGAAATGTATGAAAAAATAATTACTGAAGCAAAGAATTTTATAAATAGAATCCCACAGGAAAATTCCGGTGTAATTCGATTTTTCATTGGAAAAGCCTATGCAAAAAAGGGACAGGTTAATGATGCTTCAACTTATATCTTCCAGGCAATTACACTTGATGATTTTATAGTAAATGATGCTATTACATTATTAAAAGATCTGCTAAATATTGATTTTTCTTCAATTAAGCTTCATTATTCACTTGCTCAGGCATATCACAAAAATAATATGACTGATATGGCTATTGATGAATTAATGGAGATTTTCAAATTGGATGGAGATCAAACGGAAATCATCATTAGGGATCTTGAGAATTTCTATGAAACAACAAAAACAAATCCAAAATTGCTTTTTGCTCTAGGCAAATTATATATGAGATTAATTAAATATGATAAAGGAATTGGATATCTTACTGAGGCATATGAGTTGGATGAATCATATGCAGATCCTGTGTTAAATCTATTAAAAACAATACAGGAATCAGAAAATATTGAAAGTGGTGAAATTCTTTATTCTATGGGATTATTATATTCAAAGAAAAAAATGTTTAAAATGGCATCAGATCATTTATATAATGCTATGTCTATTGAAACAAAACTTAAATCACAGGTAATCAATAAATTGCAAATGATAATTAATTTACAACCGGAAGAAATCTATGCAAGATATTCTCTTGCTCAGGTTTATATTGATATGCATAACTATATTCAGGCAATTCAACTTTTAAGACAAATAGAAACTATTAATCCTGCAGAAAGTAAAAATATAATTGAATATTACTTAGGTGTTATTACAGAAGAACCAGACAATACTCCCCTACTTCTCTCTTTGGGAGATTCATATTTATCTATTGGAGTAGATGATAAAAGCATTGAATCATTTCGTAAAGCAATATCTTTGGATAAAAGTTTAACAGATGTAATTATTGATAAGCTTATTGATTATTCTAATAAAAGCATTGATATTCAATTTTTCCTATCAGAAATTTGTCAAGATAAAGGTGATTATGAATCTGCTGTTAATTGGCTAAATTCCATTTACCTTTCTGATATTGTACAATATGATGCTATTAAAAAACATATTAATGATATTTTATTACAATCACCTGAACAGCAAAATGCATTAATGCTTCTTTCTAATATATATTATAATAATGAGGATTATGATAATCTGATTTCATTATCATTTGATATATTTGAGAAAAGTACTGTTCAAGAAATGAAATTTCGGTCAGGTATGCTGCTTACACAAGCATATAGAAAATCCGGAACAGAAATCAAAGCAGAAAATATTATATCAAAAATGATGAAAGAAAACAGAATGCTTTATTTCACAATTTTACTTCAATTCTATGAACAGGAAAAGAGCACGCGTACATTCAAACTCAAAAACAGATTAGATAAGGATTCTGAGAACTTAAACCTTAGAATTGAATATGCTGCAAGTTTAATCATTCAAAATAATTTTGATGCCGCAAAAAATATTCTAATATTCAAAACGAATAATATGGAAATTGAATTTGATCGTGTATTTTATCTTGCAAAAATCAGCGAAATGAACAATAATATTGTTTTTGCACTTCAAATCGCTTCAAAACTTAGACATTCAAAAAGCCCAAAACACATTTCATATTTAATTAAATTACTTAGAAAAATGGGATATCATGGTGAAATTGACAGTATTCTTAAAGAAAACCCTGATTACACAGTTTCTATGAATAAATACAATCTTTCAAAACATGTATTTTCAGAATACAAGTTATTAACATAAATAGGATTTGTTATGGAAAGACCAAATAAAAACAATACTTCAAAATATCTAAATACTGAAATTATTGAAATAAACAAACATATAGCACA
>CBDUZN010000172.1:0-4684 GCA_965371715.1 uncultured bacterium
CGGAAATCAGGTGATTTACAATCTTATGTATGTATCAAAATGAAGAATTGTAAATCCCGGTATTATAGCTGCCTCAGACAATCGTTATCAATAAGACCAATATCTTTGTGAATTTACGGATATTCCAATAGAAAAGGTGAGATACCTAAAATATGCTATTGAAAAAGAATACTATTTAGGTTCATATAAAATTGAAAAGGATTATGATAAATTTCCTTATGAATTACCCAGTTCAAATAAATTTGAGTTAATTAAAAAAGTCGCAGATAATAAAATTGTTAAAAAGCTTGTAATAAGTTATCCGCACATTAGGAATAATACATGTAGAAAATGTATGAATTGTTATAATATATGTCCTGAAAATGCAATAATTATTAAAGATGAATTTCCTTTTGTTAGACAAAGAAAATGTATTGCATGTTTTTGCTGCATTGAGGTTTGTCCATATGACAGTATTCCGCTTAAACAAGGATTGTTGGAAAGGATATTTAATGTTTAGAAGACAATTAATACATAAAATTGTTTTGTTTTTAACAAAAAGATTGAGTAGAAGAAAATTTATTCTTGTTGGAAAAATGATTTCACTTATATACTATGCAATTGGCATAAAGAGTAAATCTATTATGAAAGAAAATCTAAAACATAATCATATAAAATTTTCAATAAAATTATATTTGAATTTTGCTCATTTTCTTTGTGAAAATATTTACCTATTAACAAATGAACTTGATGAGAATATTTTTGAATTGCATAATTTTGAATTATTTAAAGAAGCAGCAAAATCTGGCAAAGGTGTTATGCTTATTTCATTCCATTATGGTGGATGGGATATTTCGGGGCAATTATTGGCAAAATACGGATATCCTATTAATGTGATTTATGAAAATAAAAAGGAATGGATTTATGAGTATCTTGATAAATTGCGAAAAAAATATAATACAATACTGATTAACCGAGATTCTCCTGTAATTAAATTCTTAAATATACTTAATAAAGGAGAAATTCTAACAGTATTTATTGATCAGCAATCTGATAATCTGAGACTAAAAACAGTGAAATTTATCAATATTTCAAAAGTAGTACCTTCCGGATGGTATAAATTATTAAGAGTATCAAAGGCAATTCCGATTTTTTGTTATTCAATGTACAAAAAGTCAAAACATCATCTTTATTTCATTGATTCCTCAAAATATGGATTTGAAGATTACTATAGTAACATTGACAAAATTATAAGAAAGGATATTTATCAGTATGATTTCTATAATAAAATATGGGAAGATATTTCTATTTAGTTTATTTCTGATATCATGTTCGGGTTTTACCGATCAGTCAGGAAATGAGCAAAAGAGAGATATAATTATTAATGCAGAGATTAATGCATTTAGAGATTCAATTCCTGATTATTGTTTAAATGCGGATACTATAATTGTATTTGATGATTCCTTGATTATGATGGGAATAGATTATGTGAGGAAGAATGATAGCACAAATATTCAACTCTTATCGGATTCTTTGATTAAAATTAGTGATACTTTAATATTTTCAGGAAATGTAAGGGTGCATATGGAGGATTCAATGATCCTTTACACTGCACGGCTTTATTTATATCCAGATAGTAATATTGTGCTATGTTATGATTCATTGCTTATTAAAAAATTAAATGATATAATGAAAACAAAAGGATTTATTAGTGATATGGATTTTATTAAGATTGAATTTCTAAATCCCCTAATTATGTATAATGAATAAAATACAATATTTATTATTATGCTTTTTGATTATACCGGTTCTTATTAATGGCTATGTGCTGGAATCAAATAGAACTGTGATAAAAGGTGATAGCGTATTTATGTTTGAAGGAGTAAGCTTGAAAAGTGGTTCATATCATCTGATAATTGATTCTGCATATATGTTAAGAGAAGATTCAGTTGTTATAATGCCTATGAATTTTATTCTTTCAAGTGGAGATTCATTGATTGTAAAAGCAGAGAAAGGAGAATATAGTATAAAAAGCAAGCACTTTATTTTAAATAATCAAAAAACAGAAACCGGATCATCAATTATATATTCTGATATTGCAGAAATATTTGTTAAGGATAGTTTACATATTTTTTATAATAATTTAAATGCAAGTTTTAATGCTGGAGAAGAATTGAAATCCGATACTTTAATAATTGACAGAAGAGAAGATTATTTAAAAGCAATAAGCAATGTAAAGCTAATTAGTATAAATGGTGATTTCACTATAAATGCCGGATTATTTGTAAGGAGCAATCCTGATTCATTTGAATTTTTCATTGATTCTGTTACTATTGAAGGAGATGAGTTTATTCTTTATACTGATTCAATTGCTAATTATATCAATCTTGATTATATGATATCACCTTATAACAATACAATCATTAATCCTGATTATAATATTAAAGGAGATATCTTATATGCATTTATTCGTAATGATTCATTAGTATCTGCAAATATGTTTGAGAATATAATCTTTTATGGGGAAAATGATGAAAGAACAAATGAACTTTCATGTAATGAAATGATTATTACTTTTATTGAGGGAAAAATCAATGAAATACAGTTTAAAGAAATTGATAAGGCAAAATTGATAATAAAAGGAAAAGAAGATGAAATTAAGAGCAGAGAATCTGAGTAAAATCTACGGGAATAAAAAGGTTGTAAATGATCTGAATATAGTTGTAGAAACAGGATCAGTAGTGGGTTTATTGGGTCCAAATGGAGCAGGGAAAACAACGACTTTTTACATGATTACGGGTATGATAAATTCAGATAGTGGAAATATCTATTTTGATGATAATAATATAACAAATGAACCAATGTATAAAAGAGCAAGAAGAGGTATTGGATATTTGCCGCAGGAGTCATCTATTTTCAGGAATTTGAGTGTTGAAAATAATTTAGCGGCAATATTGCAAATGATTGGTATTTCGGAGAAAGAACAAAAAAGGAGAGAAGAATCTCTTCTTGAAAGATTGAAAATTGGACATTTAAGAAAAAGGAAATCATCAAAATTATCAGGAGGTGAACGAAGAAGAGTTGAAATTGCCCGTGCTTTAACAGTAAACCCTTCTTTTCTTCTTTTGGATGAACCATTTACAGGTATTGACCCGAAAGTAAGACAGGATATTCAGGGCATTGTAAGAGAACTTGCCTCAGATAATATTGGGGTAATTATTACAGATCACAATGTAAGAGAAACCCTTGAAATAATTGATATAGCCCATATAATATATGAAGGCAATTTGCTTATATCGGGAACTGCTGAAGAACTTATAAAAAGTGATAAAGCTAGAGAATTATATCTTGGAGACAAATTTAAAATATGAAGCATTCACAGTCATTGCAGAACAAATTAGAGCAGATTATTAGTCCACAATTACTGGAATTATTGAAAATCCTGCAAATGCCGCGTCTTGAATTACAACAATTAATTAGACATGAGATTGAACAGAATCCATTTTTAGAGGAAGAAATATCTGAAGATGATGATGAATCCGAAACTCCTGATAAGGAAAAGTCAGAGTCCGATTCACCCAAAGAAGATGAGATTGATTATGAATATTTTTATCATGATGATTGGAAAAAACCAGGAACTGATTTTTCAAAAAAGAAGAAAGAACATGAAGATTTCAATCCTATTGACATATATTCTGAACCAATAAGTTTTAAGCAGCATATTTTAACGCAGGTTCATATAAAATTTGGAAACCATCTTGAAATGGAAATTGCAGAATTTATTGTAACATCTCTTTCAGATGATGGTTTTTTGAAAGTAAATTATGAAAATGAAGAGGAAAATATTGAGAATATTATTATTAAGACATTTAATATTACTCATGAAAATTTTGAAAATATTTTAAATAGAATCAGATTATTGGATCCTATAGGAGTAGGAAGCAGAAATGTTAGAGAATGTTTCCTAACTCAACTTAAATATAAAAAAATGACAGAAACATTTGCATTTACAATTATCAATGATTTTTATGATGATTTTCTAAAAAATAAAATGTACAAAATTTTAAATAAAATAAGCATTAGTAATGATGAGTTTCAAACTGCAATTGAAGATATTAAAAAACTTAACCCAAAACCAGCAAATGGTGAATGGGGAAAATCATCTAATTATATTGTTCCTGATATTTTAGTGAGAAGGCAGGGAGATGAATTCATTCCTGAAATAAATAGCAATTATTTCCCTGAGGTTCATTTAAATAAAAGATACCTTGAATTATTACAAGGAAAAAACAAATTAAGCAAAAAGGAAGAGAAGTTTCTTAAAAAGCGCTTAAATAGTGCAATTTTTCTTGTTTCTGGTATTAATAAAAGAAATAAAACATTACTTAATATATCTGAACGGATAATTATGTTTCAAAAGGAATTTTTTCATTTTGGTATTTCTGCTTTAAGACCTATGGTATTACAGGATGTTTCTGATTATTTAGGGATTCATGAATCAACAGTTTCAAGAGCAACTTATAGAAAATACATTGATACGGCAAAGGGTATATTTCCATTTAAATTTTTCTTTTCCCGTTCAATATCAACCGATGAAGGAGATACATCATCAACAAATGTTAAAGATATAATTAAAAAAGTAGTTGAAAAAGAAAATCAAAAAAAACCATTGACTGATCAGGGAATTGTAGATATTTTAAAAGAT
>CBDUZN010000173.1:0-4672 GCA_965371715.1 uncultured bacterium
GGAATATTGGAATATTTTTCGATCATTTTATAAGTATTAATTATTTGTTGACTTATATTATGGTAAATAAAAAATCCAAAAATCCAAACTCCGTCCCCATCTGAGAATGCAGGAGAAGCAGTGTTAGAAGGTGATTAAAGAAATAAGGAAAAACAATACTGGATTCCCATTTTCATGGGAATGACAGAAAGAGGGCACGGCTCGCCATGCCCCTACTCTGGTAATAGGAGAGCGGTTCGCGAAACATATTCCTCAAATTATTCGGAATGTACCTCGGATTACTTGCAATGTATTAAACAATTAAATGGAACATTTTTTATGGATAGGTGGAAAGGCAGGAATACAGTATTTTTCCTTTTTTATCTGTTCACTTGATATTCTCTACTTATTTTTGTATTATTATATATTATATTTAATAAAACGATATTTTTAATTATAATTATATTTGTTAATATAATCTTGACTTATATAATAAAATAGATTATATTTATAAATATAATTTAATTTAAGTTAAGGAGGAGAGGATGCCGATAGAAAAATCTGAATTTAAGGGAAATTCTATAATCATTTTGAAACGCTCAGAAGATGACAGGTTCCCATTCTCATTTGGTATTTCAAAAGCAAGACTTATTGTTGAGAATATTGAGGAAATTACCAAATTTGTAGAAGAAAATAAAGATAAAGATTAAGTCATTCTTTATCTGTTTATAGCTAAACAGGGGATTGTTATTCCCTGTTTTCTAAATAGTTCAATAAAGTAATCAAATAACAATTAGAGGTATATTATGAAACGTATTAATATTTTTATTACAGTTATTATTATTTGTTTTTCTTTGCAGGCAAAATTACAAATTGTTACTACAATAAATCCATATTTTATTATTACATCCCAAATTACCGATACATTAGCAGAAGTAGAGAATCTGCTCCCTTCATATGCATCACCTCACACATATTCGCCCCTTCCATCCGATATTCTTAAACTGGTTAAGGCAGATTTAATTATTATAAATGGTATGCATCTTGAAGAGGGTATTTTGAGAAAAATGCAGGATATAAATGAAAAGGTTATAATTCTCTCAGATAGTTTGGGTTATTTAGATGAAAATCCACATATTTGGCTTTTACCTGAAAATGGTATTAGAATTGGTGAAATTATTAAAAATGCATTAATTAGAAATGATAGCATAAATAAAGAATTGTATGAGAAGAATTATTTGAATATGAAGAAATATATAAATGATGTTGATAGTGTGATAAAATTGGATATTAAGAAGTATGGAACATTTTCTGTTATTGCATTTCATAATTCATTTAATTATTTTTTAGAACATTATAATATAGAATTAGCAGGATTGATTGAAAAAATTCCAGGAAGAGAACCATCTCCAAAGGACTTATTGGAATTGAAACAAATAATTGAAGAAAGAGGAATTAGTGTTTTATTTGCCGAACCGGAACTTTCGGATAAGGGAGCAGTAATACTTAAAAACGAATTGAATCTATCATTATACACAATTGACCCGCTTGGAAATATATTTGATATTAATAGAATTGATGAACTTTATAAAAAAAATTATGATATTTTGATAAAAGCAAGAAAATAATTGATAGAAATAAAAAATCTTAACTATATTGCATCAAATAGAAAAATACTTGAAAATATTAATTTAACTTTAACAGATAATGAATTCGCAGCACTTATTGGACCTAATGGGGCTGGCAAATCCACACTTATAAAAATTATTTTAGGAATTTTAAATCAAAGTTCAGGAAGTGTTACTATTGATGGAGTGGATAATAAAAAATGGTTGAAAAGCAAAATAATTGCATATTTGCCACAATATGAGAAATTTGACAGAGGTTTTCCTGCTTCATCAATGGATATTGTATTAATGGGATTAGCAGGTGAAAAGGGAATAATGGGAAGAATGAATAAATCGGATTATAAGAGGGCATATAAAGCATTAGAGCAGGTTAATATGTATGAGAAGAGAAATCAATTAATTGGTTCTCTTTCAGGTGGTGAAATTCAAAGGATTTTCATTGCAAGAGCATTAACTGCTGAATCGGATTATTTGTTTTTAGATGAACCGGAAGCCGGTGTTGATAAGAGGCAGATTGAGGAATTTTACAATTTACTTCTTGAATTAAATAAATCAGGAAAAACAATCCTATTAATATCACATGATATTGGAATGATGACAGAATATTCAAGATACATAATTTGCCTTAATAAAACATTGCATTGTCATACACAGAGTGAATTGGTTAATGCAGATATTTTAAAGAAAACATATGGTGATGTAATGAAATTAATTGATAAGAGGTATTAATGCATGAGATTTTTAGTGTAGGATTTTTGAGAATAGCATTTTTTGGTGCTGTGATTTCTGCATTAGCAACATCACTTATCTCTGTTTTTATTGCTTTAAAAAAGGTATCATATATGTCAGAAGCATTTGCGCATATGTCTTTTGCAGGTATTGCGCTTGCTTTAATACTTGGTTTGAATATTAATCTTATTACCTTTATATTTGTTCTTGTACTTGCGGTAACAATTGGATTAATATCAAAACGATTTAGAATGGAAGAATCAAATATTACAACAATATTCCTATCAATATCAATGGCTTTGGGAGTAATATTAATTTCCATGAATAAATCACTTAATGTGGATATATCCGGTTTTCTATTTGGAAACATACTTTTTGTTTCAAGAGGAGATATATATTATCTCATTGCTCTGTTTATAATTAATTTGCTATTTATAATATTGTTTTTTAAGGAAATATTTTATATTGCATATAATGAAGAGATTGCTGAAATTTATGGTATAAATACAAAACTTGTTTATTTAATATTTCTTGCTGTTTTAGCTGCAAACATTGTTATCTCAGTGAAAATCACAGGTATAATACTAATTACTGCTCAAATGATATTGCCTGGTATGACTGCCTTAAATATTATTAAAAGGGTTAAGTGGGCAATTATTTTATCTTCTATAATTGCTTTGCTCTCATCAGTAACTGGATTTATTCTTTCCTTCAAACTCAATATGCCATCAGGAGCTGTTATTGTAATTGTAATGTTTTTTATGTTTTTACTCTCATTTATTCCATCACTTATTAAAAAGAAAGAGATCAATTGAATATTTTATCAATAATATTCATTGTTTTTGGACTTGCAATGGATGCATTTGCCGTATCCATTACATGTGGATTACAGAGTAGTAAAAAGATGGTAAATGCATTGAAAGTCGGATTTCTTTTTGGATTATTTCAGGCATTTATGCCTGTACTGGGTTATTTTTCAGGAACAATATTTAGAGAAGCAGCAAGAACTTTTAATTATTGGATTGCATTTATTATTCTGCTTATTATTGGAATAAGAATGATCTATGAATCAGTTAAAAGAGATGAGGGTGTGAAAGAAAAACCGGATTTCAATAATATTAAAATGCTGCTTATACTAGCATTTGCAACAAGTATTGATGCATTTGCAGTTGGAATAACATTTGCTTTTCTTAATGTTAATTTAATATATATTGTTATTGTAATTGGTGTTATCACTTTTATTATGTCTGTTATTGGATTTATTATTGGTGATAGAATAGGAAAATACGCAGGAAAATCTGCAGAAATAATTGGTGGTATTGTATTAATAATTATTGGTATAAAAATATTTGTGGAAAATATCTTATGAAAAAATCAATTAAAATGTGTTTATTGTTTATGATCGCAATAATTATAATATTAGCATGTAATAAACAAACAAAAGTGGAATATGTAAATAAAGTCCATTTAAACATATATAATGGAATTATGTTTAGTGAAGAAGCAGAGAAAAATAATGCTAATTATGCTGTTTTCGGGGATTCAATAATATATATGTATGAGAAAAACAATGAATACGGTTTTTATAAAATCATTTTTGAAAAGAAAATAAAATTTTATAATATAGAAGGTATTGATATAAGCACAGTATATGAAATGCTTACCGATTCAATATACAAAAAAGAAATGCTTTTTGAAATAAATAGATGTAGAAATGATTTGAATATTCCATTAGACACATTTATAATTATTTCAATTTCTTATCAAAAATTAATTGTATGTAATGAAGATGGGAATATGATGTACATGTATCCGATCTCAACATCCAAATATGGTATTGGTAGTACTGAAAATTCATTTAAAACGCCTTTGGGATGTCATATCATTAAGGATAAGATTGGGGATAATGCAGAAAAGGGTGATATATTCAGATTTTTGAGAAATACAAATAGAAGGGCGGAGCTCTATTATGACAGTACCGATACAGAGGATGATTATATAACAACGCGTATAATACGCTTAATGGGTATTGAAGAGGGAAAAAATAAGGGTAATGGCATTGATACCTATGATAGACATATATATATTCATGGTACACATGAGGAAGGTCGTATAGGGATTCCATCATCACATGGATGTATAAGAATGAAGAATGATGATGTGATAGAATTCTATAATGTTATATTAAAAAACACACCTTTAATAATAATAGATTAATATTTCCTTGCCCTGAGCGAGCATTGCGAGTCGAAGGGTCATCCCCGATCTGATCGGTGATCCAGTATTTTCTTATGTCATTTCTTTGTTTTCGTTCTTTCTTTCTTTCTTTTCTTTAC
>CBDUZN010000174.1:0-4648 GCA_965371715.1 uncultured bacterium
GACATTCGCTATATATTTTAAATTAGATGAAAAGGTTCAATATATTCCTCGGATTAATTGGAATGTAGTCAAATAACTTGGGATATACTGTATTGACATGAAAAATGCTCGCTATACAATAATATTATTATGTATAAGTTAATTCTTAATAAATATGTTAAATCAAAAGATTACAGTAATCCAGAAACAAGAAAGAGTATTGCTAATTTACAGGGGATTTCTTCAATAATAATTAATGTAATAATTTTTGTTATGAAATTTGTAATTGGCATACTAATTCATTCAATATCATTAATTGCAGATTCTTTTCATACATTATCAGATATATTAAGTTCAATAATTCTAATGATTGGTTTCAAGTTTGCAAGCAAGCCACCTGACAAATCACATCCTTTTGGTCATCAACGCATAGAAGCAATATCAGGCATTATTGTTTCTGTTTTACTTATTGTTACAGGCATTGAATTTATTAGATCCTCAATTGAGAGAATCGTAAATCCATCAATTAGTTCAGGAAATTTGCTAATAATCATAATAATACTAGCAACAATTCTATTAAAGGAATTTTTAGCAAGATTTGCTTTGTTTCTTGGGAAAGAAATTAATTCACCTGCAATTATGGCTGATTTCTGGCATCACAGAACAGATGCAATATCCTCTATTTTTGTTATAATTGCAATCATATTTTCATATTTCAATATAACTTTCATTGATGGATATATGGGAATTGTAGTATCATTAATGATAATATATAGTGGAATTAGGGTACTTTCGGAAAATTCAAATGAATTAATCGGAAAACCACCTGAGAGAAAACTATTGGATAAAATAAATACAATATCAAAAAGTTTTGAACAAAGAGGGTTAAAAGGGACTCATGATGTTATTCTGAATTATTATGGCAATAGGATTGTTGGCTCAATCCACATTGAAATAGAGGAAAACATTTCTCTTTTAGATGCGCATACATTATCCGAAGAGTTTGAAGATGAATTAATGAATAAAACAGGAATATTTATTACAGTACATATTGATCCAATAAATACTCACAATCCCTTAATACAGGAAATTACAGATATCTTGATTGACAGTATAAAACAATTCAAGGATATAGATTCTGTGCATGATATAAGATTGATTGGTAGTGATAAATGGCTTAATATTGCATTTGATCTATCAATTAGGGAACTAATTGATGTAAAAAGAAAAGAGAAGATAAAAAAAGTAATTCTTGAAATATTGAAAAAGAGATTTACTAATATTCATAACATTGTAATTAAATTTGAACCCTTATTTTCATACTGAGGTAAAATTATGGAAAAAAAAACGATTTTAGAGAATCTTATAAATATATCAATTCAAATGAACTCGGAATACTCAATAAATAAACTGCTTGAAACAGTGGTGGAAAAAGCAAGAGAGATTGCGAATGCAGATGCGGGATCTTTATATCTTAAGGAAGATAATAATCTTAGATTCCTTGTTACTCAAAATGATACTTTGAAGAATCAAAATACTGCTTTTAATGTAATAATTCCTGTTAACAAAAAATCAATTGCTGGATATGTTGCTTATACCGGTGAACATTTAAACATTGAAAATGCTTATAATATTTCATCAGATTATCCCTTCATATACAATACGGATTTTGATAAAAAAAATAATTACAAATGTATATCAATGCTTGTTGTGCCAATGAAGGATAATATGGGAAATATTATTGGTGTTATTCAATTAATCAATGCAAAGGATGAAAACGGTAATACAGTTAGTTTTAATGAAACTATTGAACCAATCATCAATTCGTTTGCCTCAATGGCAGCAATGGCAGTAAAAAATGTTCAATTGAAAGATACAATAAAGAAAGCATATCTTGATACAATTTATCGTCTTTCTGTTGCAGCTGAATTCAAGGATTTAGATACAGGACTTCACATCAAAAGAATGAGTGTCTATTCACAAATATTAGCTGAAGAAATGGGCAAGAATGATGAGTTTTGTGAAAAAATTTTGTATGCAAGTCCATTACATGATGTTGGTAAAATTGGTATTCCTGATAGAATTCTGTTAAAACCTGCAAAATTGGATGCAGATGAGTGGGTTGTGATGAAACAGCATACCATAATGGGATACGAAATATTAAAGAATAGTGAATATGAACTTATGAATATATCATCAACAATTGCATTAAGTCATCATGAAAGATTTGATGGAAAGGGATATCCTCATGGAATATCAGGCAATGATATTCCCATTGAAGGACGAATTGTTGCGCTTGCTGATGTATTTGATGCGCTTTCTTCCAAAAGACCATATAAAAAACCATGGACCATTGAAAAAATACTTGTTCTTATTAGGGAAGAAAAGGGAAAACAATTTGATGAGAAAATTGTTGATGCATTTGATAAAGGACTTAAAAGAATAATTGAAACCCGCGATAAATTAGAGGATGAGGTTTAAAATATATATTATTTATTTCTTTTTCGCTCTTGAAATCAACAAAACAAATTGTATAATAGATTTATGTTAAATGCAACATCTCTAAATAATAAGCTTATAAAAGAAATAAAGAAAAAAGAATTTATTAAGAGAAAAGATTATATTAATGCAATGAAAAAAACATTGAAACATAATTTCCTTAAAAGTATTTATATTCCAGAGAACAATGGGATTCTTCAGGAGTTTTCAAGAGAAGAATATTTGAAAAACGATGAATTAATGAAGTATATATATTCAGATAAATCAATTATTTTTCATGCCGAGAAAAATCAACATCAATCATCAATATCCCAGCCATCATTAATTACAGCAATGCTTGAACTATTAGATTTAAAAAAAGGAGAAAAGGTTTTTGAAATTGGAACAGGTTCCAGCTACAATGCAACAATAATGTCACATATTGTTGGTAAGACGGGATTTGTATTCTCAGCAGAATTAGATAATGATATTTGTGAGATTGCAAAAGAGAACCTTAGAGCAAGCAAAATAAATAATCTGTATATAGATTGTAAAGATGGTGGATTTGGACTTAATGAATTTGCTCCATATGATAAAATTATTGTAACATGTGCAACTGCTGATATTACAAAGTACTGGATTGATCAATTAAAAATTGGCGGAATAATTGTATGTCCATTAATAACCCGTGGAATGGAAGTGATTGTTAAATTTAAAAAAATCAGTGAAAATTACCTTGAAGGAACTTTACACTATTATGTTCATTTCTACAGTATGGGAGGAATTTTTTCTATCCTTTCTCATTATTCCTATACAAAGAGGGAATTGAAAACAATGAATAAAATTATTACGAACTATGCAGTTATTGATGAGGAAATATCAGAAAAAATCAGTAAATTAAACAAACAGGAACTTAATAATTTTTATTTATACTTATCTTTGAAAAATAAGAATAGTATATGTTATTTTGAATCAGAAGTGGGGGAATCCAAAAGGGGATATGGAATATTTTTAAAGGGAAGTGCGGAAAGTGGTCTTGCAATTATTTTTAATAATAATCTTTATATTTGGGGTAATCCAGATGCTCATTATATGATGATAAATGAATTTGAACAATTTATTGATGCAGGCAGTCCGGATATTTCAAAATATAAAGTGAGAGTTTATTCAGACGCAAATGATATATATGAATCATCAAAAAATATTGTTATATCCAGAAAAAATTCAGTAACTGTTTTTGAAGTAATATAATTAGTTTTTTGCTTTTTTTCTTGATTTAAAGTCCCGAATTTCAGATAAACATTGTTTCACAGACATAATAGAACCAACAAATCCAAGGAAAACACCAAAAATAGCAAGAATATAAATAATTGAATTATTCATAGAAATAAGGGCTGGAAACTTACTACTCAAAAATGAAAACAATAAGTAAAGAATACCTGCTGAAATTAATGATCCCAGAAGCCCGTGAAATATTCCTTCAATAATATATGGAATTTCAATATATGATTCTGTTGCGCCAACCAGGTCCATAATATCAATTTGATCCTTTCTTGCCATTATAGTGAGCCGAATAGTATTAAACACAATAAATACAGATGCAAGAGCAATGATTATTCCAAGAATAATGTCTATTATGAAAAGGAATTTAACTGCTCTATCTAATTCATCAACCCATTCAGCTCCATAATCTACATCCGAAACTTCTTTGAACAATGCAATTTTTTCTGAAATGTTTTTTAGATTTTCCGGATTTTTATAAGCCATTGAGATGTGTATTTTGATTGATGCAGGAAGTGGATTATTTTCAAATACTTCAAGCAGATTAGCATTGTCTTTGAAATCTTTAATAAACTGTTCTTTTGCCTGTTCTTTTGAAATATATTCAACAGACTGAACTCCGGCAATTGATAAAATATTATTGCGAGTTGATTGGATACCATTTTCATCAGTATTTTCATCAATATATGCTATCATTTCAATTTTGTCTTCTGCCAATTTAATCAGGTTCATCAAATTAGCAGTGCCAATAATAAATAAACCAAAAATAAAAATTGAAACGGAAATTATTCCAACTGTTATAAAACTCATGGATTTATTTTTGAAAAAACCCTTAAATGCTTCCTGAAATATATAAATCATATAGCATTCTCCGTTTCGTCAATATCAAGTTTTGAAAAAATACGCGCGC
>CBDUZN010000175.1:0-4648 GCA_965371715.1 uncultured bacterium
AATCAAATCCAGAAATAAGTGATATGTCCTCAATAATATCTGCCGGGATTTCAATATCTTTTGTTGAACGGAATGATGGTGCTTTAACAATTAAATATTCTCCCATACATTCGCAATCAAACATAAGTGATTCAAGAATATCCTTAATCCGTTTTTTACTGATTTCTACACCAATAGTAGAATAAATATAATCATATTTAATTTTAATAATAGATTTTTTGAATGGATTATAATTCACATCTGTTAATTTACTTGAAAATTCAATATTTGGCTGTATGTTTTTTAATAGATATACATATCTAAGTAGAGCAGTATAAGCAAATTCAGGGTCAAGTGATTTTTCAAAGCGCGCTGATGAATCTGTTCTTAAATTAAGTTTTGAAGATGTTTTTCTGATATTAACTGCATTGAAATTAGCGGATTCAAGAAATAATGTTTTGGGATCAATCCCTATCTCACTATTACTTCCGCCCATAATACCTGCAATAGCAATGGGTTTATCATTATTAATGATCATTAAAGCATTTTCATCTAAATTTCTTTTAACAGCATCAAGTGTAATGTATTGTGCCTTTTTATTCATAGTATCAACAATAATAGATTCAATATTATTACCATCAAATGCATGCATTGGCTGTCCCAATTCTGCCATAACATAATTGGTCAAATCAATAATAAGATTTCTCGGCACATGCTCTGTTCTCATTAATCGTGTTTGAATATTTAGAGGCGAGTTGCTAATTTTAATATTTTTAATTCTTAGACCAAGATATCTATAACATAAATCCTTTTTCAGAATTTTTATATCAATGGGTGTGCTGCTATTAATAAGAGATTCATCAAATATAGTATATTCCTTTAATGGAAGATCAAAGATTGAAGCAATTTCTCTTGCAAATCCATAAATGCCCCAAAGGTCAGGTCTATGCGTTAATGATTTATTATCTATTTCAATAATGTAATCATAAAAATCGCATATATCGCCTATGTCTGTGCCGGGTTTAATACTATTATCAAGTTCATATAATCCTGAATGATCATTATTAATGCCCAATTCTTTACCTGAAAGCAGCATTCCCTGTGATAATATTCCTGCCATTTTTCTTTCACTTATTATATTTCCATCTATCATTCCACCCGGTTTAACAAAAAAGGTATTCAAATCTTTTTTTGTATTTGGTGCACCGCTCAAAACAGTATATTCCTTGTCAGCAAAAATTGTGCATTTAAAATATTTATCATTGATTTTTTCAACTTCTTTAATATGTGCTGACATAATACCGGAATATTTATCTTTAATAGCTAATATTCCCTCTGTTTCAGCAGTTCTTATTGTTAATTTTTCCGCAATTTCATACGGATCTAAGTGTTTAATATCAACAAAATCATTGATCCACTTTAAGGAAATTTTCATTATTCTACCTAAATTGTTTGAGGAATCTTAGATCCCCGCTGTTAAAGTATCTGATATCATGTATATTGAATTTCATCATTGCAAGCCGTGTTAATCCAAGCCCAAATGCAAATCCATTGTATAAATCAGGATCAATCTTACTCATTTTCAGTACATTGGGATGCACCATTCCACATGGCATAAGTTCAAGATAGCCGCTATTCTTACAGGTCTTACAGCCCTTTCCGCCGCATATCAGGCATTTTATATCTAATTCAAAACCAGGTTCTACAAATGGAAAATATCCGGGACGTAATCTTATATCAACATCTCTTTCAAAGATCTCTTTAAGCAGAACCTTTATTGTGCCTATAAGATGTCTTACTGAAATGTTCCTGTCAATTAATAATCCTTCCATCTGATAAAATGTTGTTTCATGAGAGGCATCCATTGATTCATACCTAAAACATTTTCCTGGAGCAATAATCTTTAATGGAGCTCCGAATTTCTCAATTGCCCTTATCTGACAATTGGATGTTTGAGTTCTTAGAAGCATATCATTATCAAGCCAGAATGTGTCCTGTGTATCCCTTGCAGGATGATGCTCTGGGATATTTAATGCCTGAAAATTGTAATAATCAGTTTCCATTTCAGGTCCATTAACAATAGAAAAACCCATTCCTGTAAATATTGTTTCAAGCTGCAGCTGTATCATTTTAACAGGGTGAATTGAGCCACTATTTTTTGGAAATACCGGATATGTAATGTCAAAATCATGTTTTATTGAATTTTTTATATCCTGACTGTCATATTGAATTGCCTTTTCTTTTAATAAATTCTTTATTTTAGTTTTCAGTATATTTATTTCCTTGCCAATAATCTTCTTTTCTTCAATATCCTTAATACTGCCTATTGAGCGTGAGAACAAGTAAAGTTCGCTTTTCTTACCAAGATATTGGATCTCTAATTTTCTAATTTTATCCAAATTATCTGCTTTGGTAAAGTCATTTTTGAATGTTTCTTTAATTGTATTTAGTTTATTTTTCATAAGTTTATATTGTACTTAAAAAAAAAAATATTTCAAGTAGGGGTATATTCCGAGTAATTCGAGGAATATATTACGAAAAGCATTATGATATCTTTATTCTTTTATTTTCCCCACATGCTCCTTGAGCATGTTACCTCATACAACCAAATGATTGTATATTCCGAGTAATTTGAGGTTTATTCCGTACATTCCGAATAAATTGAGGTTTATTCCGAATAATTTGAGGAATAAATTACGCAACGCAACGCAATGAAAAACATTATCTTTATCTTTCTTTCTTTCTTTTCTGCTCTCTCACACAAGCAAATAATTGCATATTCTGAGTAATCCGAGGAATATGTTATGCAAGTAATCCGAGGAATAAATTACGCAAGTAATCCGAAAAATATGTTTATCTTATTGTTTGTCTTTGTCCGCTATATATCCAAGTAATTTGAGGGGACATTTTTTATTGGCAATACAAAAATTGCTATTGACAAACAAAAAAAAGAGGTTTAACATTATATTAAATTTGACAAGGGGGTGCAAATTGGAAAAGATTTTGTTTATTCATTTTAACAAGGGAGTATTGATGAAATGGATTTACTCTCTCTCTTTATCTAACAAATTACATATTACAAAGAGGGAATTATGAAGATTAGGTTAATGAGTATTTTATTAATCATGATGTTACTTGCATTTTGCCTGGTACTAAACGGACAGGAAATATCAGACAAATTTGATACTGATTTAATAGATTTAACAAAGTGGGGAATAACTGAAGATGTAGGAATTAATGATTTGGTTGATTATGGTACAAGAAATGATTCCCTGTATTTTGATATTACTCATAACAGTGGATCGGATAATACAAGGATTAAACTTGACAGAGGTGATATTAGTACCTATATGGACAAGAACGAGAGAATACATTTTGATGTATCATTTAATAGAGCGGTAAACAGTGGTTATGCATTTGCAGATGGAGTTCCAGGGATACAGTTTGATTTAGGCGGACATTTTGTAAAAATTGTACAGGCATACAATGATAATTTTGGTTATTATTCTCCCGGATATTATATAGAAATGGGGAATGGTGCTTATGCTCCTGTAGAAGATGAATATGGAAATAACATAACAGATCCAATGGATTTTAAAATAATAATAAAGAATCCTATAGATGATGGAATTTTCAGATTTTATGATATTCAGATCATAGGATACCTAAATGGAACCGAGAAATACAATTATACATGGGGCAACTTGATGGTAGAGAATAATATACAAATAACAGCAGGGGTTTTACCTTGGGCAGCATATGAAGGAACACCTATTGATAATAATATTCCTGTCAATCTTTCAATGGATCTGATGGCAGTATATCCAGATTATTCAGAGCCAAAAGTCACACAAACAAACAGCATATATGGATTTAAGGATGAGGTGGTAAATTTTCAAGCAGAGGATAATTATACGGGATATCCTATAACAGATAAAATGGTAGAAATGAATACAGGTGATAATCAGACATTTAGCACAGCAACAGATTTGAATGGAGAGGTAAGTTTTAATGTAAACACAGAATCGGATGAAGATATAACAATGGAAATGACAGGTGATGACTTTTATAATTATTCAGGAATAATAGATGTAACAATATATAATATGACAGTAAATCATATAGATGAGACGCCAATACCAAAAGAAAGGAATTTCCTTGTTCAGGCATTTGATGGTAGAATAGAACCTGAATTACCATATCCGCCATTAAGAGATGCAAATGTAACAATAACAAATGGAGAGGATATAATATATTTGGGATTAACGGATGCATTAGGTAAATATGAAATATTTGAGAATATCAGATATTCAAAGGATATTGATATAAAAGTAGAGAAGGAAACATATAGAACATATACTGGAATAATACATCCCTATATGTGGTCACATGATAAGAATGCATTTGGGCAGAACAATCAGAATAGTATATTAAGAGAAGCCAACACCAATATAATGTATATGGTTTATAGCGATGGAGACAGTATTATCTATGGATATAGTGATGATTTTGGGAAATACTGGTATGCTGATTATATAGAGGTAGAGAATGAACTTGGAGAGATTGTAACAGCAAAGGGAAATAATTCTACATTAGTAAAAACAGATGATGGCTTAATAGCAATGTGGAATCATGGAACAAACATAGAATATTCAGTATTAAGTTCACC
>CBDUZN010000176.1:0-4645 GCA_965371715.1 uncultured bacterium
ATCGGAGATATTCATTTTGCTCCAATATTGCTTGTGCTTAGCTACTTGATATTAATCCCAATAGCAATTATAAAAAAATGAAAAAAAAGTTATTGATTTTATTATTCCTATTTGCAATTATTGTTTCAGGCAATATTGTAAATGATGACTTGAATAATTTATTGATACTTGAAAAGAATGCTTTTATCCATTCGGATACTTATGCTGAAGTTATTAGAGGCGAAGGATATATTCCAGACATTGATTTTGAACAAATGAAATTGCAATATTCTGATTTAATTAGAAAAGGAAGTGATAATCCTTTTATTTATCTTGCTTATGGTTTTACTTTTCACTATACGGATAATCCTGATTCAGCAATGTACTATTTTCATATTGCATCGGAAAAAGCAGGATTAGATTATATTATTCATATGAGAATGTTTGAAATATTCAGAATCCATTCTGTAGAAGAAGCAATAGACAATGAATTGAAGGAATTTGTTCCAATTAAATATAAATTGGGAGCTATTGCAATCCCTGAGGCAGCATTATTTATTAATATTGCCGCTCTTGATGAATTTTATAATAAATCAAATATTGATAATGCCGAAAAATACTTATTATATGCTAATCAAATAGATCCATTTAATATGGGTATAATGTATAATTTTTTAAAAATATCATTATTAAACTTTAGATTTGAAAATACTGCTTTAATATTTAAAATGTTGAAAAATTCTTTTTATGATATATTCAACAGATTCTGTATTTTGTATAATCTTTTAACCTTTGTCAGATACTTCATATTTTCTCTTTTTATAATCTTAACTTTGCTTTTACTTATTAAAAATATTGATAAAGTTTTTTACGCTTTATCAAATAATTTATCTAAAAAGCTCACATTATTTCAAAAGAGGATTATTGTTGTTATAATTATTTTCTTGCCTTTGATTCTTCAAATAAATCCACTTTTGTGGGTTTTTTATGTATCATTAATTAATTATATTTTTATTAGAAGAAGAGAAAAGATAGTTGTTGGTCTTTTGCTGATATTGATTATATCTATGCCAATTTTCTTTAATGTTGAAAATCATATTCTTGGTAAAATGAATGTTGATGATAATCTTTCTGTTATTGTAAAGGCAAATTATTATGGATGGGATTCCCCTCTTGTAGAAAAAATTGATGATCATATTATTGAACAACCATTTACTAATTCTTTGTTTTTTGCTAAAGCATTATTGTATAAAAAAGGCGGCTATTTTGAAAAATCCGAAATGGAGTACAATAAGATTTTAATTACAGGAGAAAAATCCGGAGAGATATATAACAATATCGGAAATCTTATGTTTTTTATGGGATTGTATTCTAAAGCAGAAGAGTATTACGAAAAGGCAATTGAAATATCTCCAAAATTACCTCAGCCATATTATAATTTAGCACAAATATATATTGACCGATTGGATTTAAATGAATCTAATGATTTAATGATTAAAGCAACAGGATTAAATCATGACCTTATAAATAATTTTTTGGAAAATTCTGTTGAAGGATACTATAATACAGAACTTATTGATTGTGGAGTTCCAGAACATTATTTATGGAATGAATTTATAAAAAGAAATCAATTATCAAATCCCCCGATAATAATGGGTATAAAAATGAATGTTATTGTTTTCTTTTCTTTAGTATCATTGATTTTATCGGGAATTATTGGAACTCTATTAAAGCATAAAATGAAATTACGAAGATGTTATACTTGCGGAAAAACCATATTTAAAAGTGATATGCAGATGTTTAATGAACAGCAGGTTTGCAAAAAATGTTTCAATACTTTGGATTCAACAATCTCAGATACTTTAAGATCGCGGAAATATGAAAGTATGGTTAGAATGACGGATAAAAGAAAAATCAAGAAAATCCGAATGATATCATTGTTATTTCCAGGAGCAGGGAGAATTATTCAGGAAAAGTTTTTCAATGGGAATTTGATTATTTCATTAGTGATTAGTTTAATTATTTTATTGTTCTCAGATGCGATTTTTATTGTTCGTAATCCTTATGTATTTAATTCAATTGTATTTCCCAATAGTATTATAATTATGGTTATTTTAATTGTTATTTATATTTTTAATATCATTATTATGAGGAAAAGCAAATGAAAGGGCGCATAAAAAGCTTAGAAGATATTCCCAATCTAATGGGATTTATATCTCAGACAGAGAAAACAGGAGTTTTAACCCTTGTTAATAAGGGCGATCAGGTAGAAGTAGGATTTATTAAAGGAAAGGTAAATGCTGCTATTTATAAGAGGTCAGGAGTTCAGGAATTAATTAAGGAATACCTTGTAAATAGTGGGAAGATTACTGAAAACGATTTTGATAAAATAAGTTTATTACATAAAGAAACAAGAAAACCATACGAATCACTGCTTATTTCAGAAAAATATATTGATGAAAATACTTGGATAGTAATTATTCATTTCAAGATTCAAGAAGTTATTGATGAATTATTCATCTGGAAATCAGGATCATACGAATTTATTGAAGATATCATAATGTATGAGAACTCCAAGTTTAAAGTTAGTTTGAATACGCAGGGACTTATCATGGAGGGAATGCGAAGAATAGATGAATGGCCCAACATCCTTTCATTACTCCCATCTCCCGGAATGTGTTTTGAATTGAATTCTAAAGTGGTAACACCAGATAATATAGGTAATGATGAAAAAAGACTTACTGAAATTATTGATGGTTCAAGAGATTTAAAGGAACTTGTAAGAATATCAGGTCTTGGAAAATATATTACATATCAATCTATTTATAATTTGCTAAAGCTTGGAATTATCAGAAAGACGAAAAAAATCCACAAAAAAAGACATGATGAAAATAAAAGGCAAATAAAACTAAATAAATTTGCAATAGTTTCATGGATTCTGATTATTTTTTTTATTGCTTTAGCAGGTATTGCCGGTAGATTATCATTTGAATATACTTTTTCTTTTATATCAGATACAGAGGCAAAGGATATTGCTAATATAACATATAATAAAGAAAATATTGATTATCTTTTAAAAGTATATTTTGTGAAATATGGAACTTATCCGAAATCACTAAATAGATTAAGTGAGATTCATTGGGTTGACAATGAATACATTAGTAATTTTAGTTATTATTTAAATGAAAACGATTATATATTATTAATTAAATAAATTAATTGTTTTTCAATTCTTTTCTATAATCATCAGCTGCTTTGTTTAATATCTTTATTGCATCTTTTTTACCTTTAATAATATATTCTAATGATTTTCCTAAAATCTGTCTTCCTAAATACCAGATATTATCCTGTGGTTCCATGAAGGCATAATCCAATTGATTATATACACTTTTAAGTCCCGGATATTTTTCAAATTGTAATTTCAACATATCTGTTTCCATTGAACTTTTTCTTACAGGCAGATATCCGGTTTCTGATGACCAGATTGCCTGAATTTCCGGAGAAATAAACCATTTAATAAATTTCACAGCAGCTTCTTTTTCCTTTTCTGATGCTTTAGAAAAGACTGATACATTTGTACCGGAGATTAAAACGGCATCTCTGTCTCCACTTGGTATAGGAGCAACTCCAATATCAAATGGCGGCTCAGCTGCTAAAATGAAAGAAAGTGAAACGCATGACCCGAATATTGTTGATATCTTACCTGCAATGAAGTCATCCTGATGTTGGTAGCCAGTTGTAATATAAGCAGTTTTATCTATATCAAGCATTTGCATATCAATTTGTAATGCCTTTATTGCTGCTTGTGAATTGAAGAGAGGATTTAATGATTCATCAACAAGTTGTCCATTAAACTGAAGAAGTCTGGATTCAAACATCCAGGTATTAATATTAAATGCTGTTCCGTAAATATCTATATTACCATCTTTATCTTTATCTACCGTCATTATTTTCATAGCAGTAAAAAATTCTTCCCATATTTTTGGGAAAGATTGAATGTCAAATTCCTTGAATCTATCCTTATTATAAAAATATGTAGGAACGGATTTATTGAAAGGTAATGATACCATAACACCATTAAATGTATTGTCTTTTATAAAAATTTCAAACATATCATTTTTAATAATGTCCAATTCTTCTTTTGTAAGTAATTCTTCAAGCGGTGCTAATCTACCTGCTTCATATAATTCCATTGTCCATGATTCATACATTTGCGACATTACAGGTGGGTTTTGAATGGAAGCCATAATTTTCTGTGAAAGTGCATTGTAATTACCTACCGAAACAGGAACAATATTAATATCAGGATTCAATGTATTAAATGAATCTATTAGTGATTTTAAGGCATCTCCTGTAGGTCCACCCATTACATGCCAGAAAACAACTTTTGTAATTCCGCTTTCTTTCTTATTATTACCACATCCCACTAAAAGTAACATAATTATTACAATTATCAAAATAAATATTTTTTTCATTAGTATCTCCTTTTTTGCCATAATAGCATATTTAACTAAAAATTCAAGAAGAGAATTTGATATAATTATTTATTATACAAATTAAGGTTGACAGATTTGAAGTAAAATTGTAAAATAAACATAATTGTGAAATAAAGGGGTCGGAGCATGGAATTATGGCGTTTTCATCTAAGTTAAAGAATAGAAGATGA
>CBDUZN010000177.1:0-4424 GCA_965371715.1 uncultured bacterium
TGCCAATTTTAATATAAACATATTTCACTTCATTATTTTTGAGATTTGTTCTTTAATTGCTCTTCTTGCAGGATATACAGATGATATTACGGCAATAATAAAAGTAAAAAATACTGTCTTAGCAATTATCATCATATTGAATGAGCCTTTAATCACATTTTTAATAGGATATCCTATACTCATATCCTCCATAAATGCAGAAAAATCAATTCCATAATGATGAGCATGCCACATCAGAATTAATCCTATAAGCGATCCAATTGTAGCCCCTAATATCCCAATCATTGCACCTTCCGATATGTATAATTTAATTATTGTCCTTGCGGAAGCACCTAATGATCTCATTGTACCTATTTCTTTCAATCTTTCATATGTTGATAAAAGCATTGTATTTGCAATCCCCACTCCTGCAATTATAAGCACAATAAGAATCATAATATAACCAGATACCTGATCAAGATATGCAAATGCAAAAAAATCCTTTTCTTCCTCTTTCCATGATACTATTTTTAAATCCGGATATTCTGAATTCAAAAATATTTGTACTTTCTTAGTAAATCCATCAACCTGCTTTTCGTTTTTAAGAAGAATTGCAATATTTGTGACTTCTCCATCAATATCCAAAAACCTCTTTGCATTATCAATATTCACAATAATAAAATTTCTATCAATATTCGGATTTCCCGTATTAACTCCACTTGAAAGGAATAGGTCCAATGCATCATATGTTCCAAATTTGCTTCTGCCTTCAAGAAAGCATAGATCCCCATTATTAAGATCAAATATTTTTTTAAGTGATGAACCAATAATAATTTCATCTACTAAAGGACTATTAATAGGAATTAAAGTATCATTCAATGTTTTGAATGTTTTTCTATATGATTCAGGTTCAATACCAAGACAAAAAACAGGAATCTTATTTATTCCATTAGATAAATTACCTGAAAAAAATATTTGATTCGTATATGCATTTATTTTATTATGACTTTTTAAATAATTTAAAAGTTTCGTATCAGGAATAAATGTTGCATTATCATTATTACCTTTTTTCTCAAAATCATAATCCTTATGGAATATTTTTGCATGTGCTGTTTGATAATTAATAATATTATTAATTGAGATTTCATTCAATCCATCTACAAATGACATCATGTAAATCAGTAAAATAGTTCCTACAATTATTGGAACTGTTGTTAGCATTGTTCTTCCCTTTTGTCTAAACATATTTTTTAAGGAAAAAATAAGAAAAAATCTCATTTAACAGTATCCTCTGTTACTTTCCCATCTCTTAAATACACAATGCGTTCTGCATAATCCATAACAAGATTATCATGTGTAGAAAAAATAAATGTTGTTTTGTATTTTTCATTCATTTTTCTCATAATATCCATTATGTTTGATGCATTTTTCGAATCCAGATTTGCTGTTGGTTCATCTGCTAATACTATTAATGGATTTTTTACCAATGCACGGGCAATGGCTGCTCTTTGCTTTTGTCCTCCAGATAATTCCCTTGGAAATCTATCTTTCAAATCATCAATTCCAACATTTTTTAAGGCATTCATGATTAATTCTTTATGGTTTTTCTTTAATTCCGGATGAATAGCCAATGAAAATTCAACATTTTCATATACGGTTAAAACAGGAATAAGATTGAAATCCTGAAATACAAATCCAATATATTTATTTCTAAATAAAGCAAGTTGATTATCATTAAGTTTGGTTACATCCCTTTCATCAATGATTATTTCTCCACTATTAACCTCATCAATACATCCAATAAGATTAAGAAGAGTTGTTTTGCCACTTCCAGAGGGTCCTGCAATTGAAATAAACTCACCCTTTTCAATGCCAAGAGAAACATCAATCAAGGCATTAACCTCAATTGCACCGGTTTTATATATTTTTGTAACTTGCTGTATTTTAATTCCTTCCGGCATATATACCCCTTGTAATTGTTTAAAAAAAATTATAATGATTAAAGGCAAATATGCAATAAGAAAAAATTGCAATTGACAGAATAGCAATAAATCTATATAATATAGAAAATAAAAATTAGGAGGTTTTTGTATGTTCAAAAAAATTATTATTACAATTATGCTATCACTATTATTGGTTACTACATTAATAGCTGGTCCTTTATTCTCCGTTGATAAACAAAAAGGCGGATTGGTCCCTTGTCTTGTTGCAATATTTGATACAAGATCTGCCTATGTTGTAAATGAGAAAAAAGTGAATATTGAATTACTAGATCTAGTTAAGGTAATAACTAATACCATTATACCTGTTCCTGTAATACAACTTTACTATATGTACACAGGATTTAAAAATGATGGTGTTTTCGGATGTTGTTTAGGATCTTATGGCGGGCAGTATTCTGTTACTTCATTAACAAAGTATAAAACCCGCACAAAAGAAAAATTTTCTTGCTTAATAATACCTGGATTCCAAATGGCATTTGAGATATTCGGTGGAAAAACCTGGACAGAAGTCGTTAAAGCAGAAAAACTCAAAAAATAATAATTTTGAAAAGGGTGCATAAAGCACCCTTTTTCTCTTGACATATTCCCATATAAAACATTATAATAAGAGAAATATATCCAAGGAGGATAAATGAGGATAATTAAAATTGTTGTATTATTAATATTAATACTTTTATGTATTGTATCCTGTCAGCAAAAAGTATCAAGGGCACCTGAAAAGGGAGTTGAAGGCGGAGATATTATTATAGGTATTATGAATGAACCGGAAAATCTTTCACCTTTATATCCCTCATTTTCCGCTCATAATGAAATTACAGATATGTTATACTTGCCTCTTCATAAACTGAACCATTGTGGTAAAATCGTCCCAATGCTTGCAAATTCATGGGAATACTCTGAAGATCTTACAAGAATTTCATATAATTTGAATCGGAATATAGTGTGGCAGGATGGAAAACCAGTTACTGCAAAAGATGTGGAATTTACATTCAATAAAATGAAGGATCCCAAAAGTCAATATCCTTACCTGTCCAAACTTCAATATATTGATAGTGTTAAGGCAACAAATGAATATACTGTTGTTTTCTTTTTCTCAAAGGTATATCCAAGAGCACTTTATGATTCCAATATCAAAACAATTCCTATGCATATATTGAAAGATGAAGCAGATATCAGATTTGCTGATTTTCATATGGTACCTGTTTGCAATGGACCATATAAATTGGATAAATGGGATGCAGGCAAATACATTTCTCTGATAAAAAATGACAAATACTCTCTAAAAGACAAGCCCTTTATATCGGAGATTATATACAGAATTTATACTGATCAACATGATATGATTAATGATCTAAAAGAGGGTAAGCTTGATATTGCTTATGATATAAGTCCTGAAAAACAAAAGGAAATTGAAAAACTCGGCAATGTCAATTCCGTTATTAGAAAAGGAAATACATTTACATATATGGGCTTTAATTTATCAAAAGCACCCTTTGATAATAAGGAAGTAAGAATTGGTATTTCAAAATTAATAAATAGAGATGGTATGATTAAGAATTATGTTGGCGGCAATGCAATCAAATCAAATGGTCCATTAACTCCAGCTTTTTGGGCATATTCTGAAAATATTAAACCAGTTATGTTTAATAAAAAAGATGCTGAAATATTGCTTAATAAACATATGAAAAAAATAACAAATAATTATTATTATAAGAATAAGAAATTCTCCTTTACTATTTTAACCGATAAAAATGATCTTCAAATGGTTAAAATTGCAAATGCAATTTCAAACGATTTAAAGAAAAGCGGTATAAATGCAAAAGTAAAAACACTTGAAAGTAGTGAATTAATTGTTAGATTGATTAAAAAGGATTTTGATACATATGTACTTTCATGGACCGTTGATGAAAATTATAATCCTTATCCATTTTGGTCATCAAATAAATCAATAAGTAAATTCAATTTTGTAGGTTACTATAATGTTAAAATTGATGAAATTCTCAATTATGCCGTTACTTCAATGGAAAAAGATATTGCTTTTAATTATTGGGAACAATTCCAGAAAATAATTACTGAAGATGAACCATATGCTTTTCTATACATTCCTAATAGAGTAATTGCAGTAAATAAAGTTATTCATTCTTTTGACGGTATATATGAATCAGAAATAGATATTTTATCAAATCTTGATATTTTCTATGTTGAAAAGAATAAACAGAAAAATATTGATATTGCTTCTCTATTTAAAATAGAGGAAAAGAAAACATCAACTACAAAAACAACAACAAAGAAAAAAGAAGAGACTGTAACTGAGAAAAAACCAACTGCAGCACAATTACTTTCAGAAGCAGCAGCAAAAACACCAGTAGAAACTGAAAAGAAAAAGACAGAAGATGAAGTAGTAGAAGATTTAGTATGCCCAGAGGGCGAAGAAGAAGTTGA
>CBDUZN010000178.1:0-4361 GCA_965371715.1 uncultured bacterium
AATCGTTGAAAGACCATCTTCTGTTATAAGAGAATTGTTAGATAATTCAATTGATGCAGGTGCAGCTAATATAATAATTGAAGTTATTAATGGTGGGAAAAAAAGAATTTCTGTAATTGATGATGGTGAAGGGATTGAGAAAGAAGATATGGAATTATCTGTTTTACCTCATTCAACAAGTAAGATAAAAAATGCAAGCGATATTGAATCAATAGAAACATATGGATTTAGAGGCGAAGCATTGCATGCTATATCAAGGATTTCTATGATTAGCATTGAGTCAAGGAGTAATGATAGTGAAAATGCAAATAAAATATATGTTAAGCAGGGAGATATTGTTGAGAATGAGGTGTCAGTATTGCATAAAGGAACTATTGTTGAAGTAAATGAAATATTTCATAATATTCCTGCAAGAAGAAAATTTCTTAAAAGTGATAATGTTGAATTAAATCATTGTATAAGAGAATTTGAACACCATGCATTAGCAAATCCAGAAATAAGTTTTAAATTCATTAATAATGGTCATGTGATTGTTAATCTTATTAAATCCGAATTAAAGGATAGAATTAGTGATATTGTAGGTGAAACATTTATTAATAATTCTTTTAAAATAAATTATTTCAGTAGAAAAACAAAGGTAATCGGATTCATAGGTAAACCAGAAGCATTTACTGATAAGAAAAGTCGGATTAATCATATATTTGTTAATAGTCGTCATGTTTTTAATCCATTAATACGAAAAGCTCTTTATTCTGCAATGGGAACACAATTACAACATAGACATCTTCCCTATGTTATTATGGTTGAAGCACCATCAAAAAACTTGGATGTTAATATCCATCCGGCAAAAAAAGAAATAAAATTTAAAAATGAAAATGAAATTTTTCCAATAATTATTAATTCGGTAAAAAGTGGTATTCAGGCTGAAAATCAATATAAGGAAGAAATACATAAATTTGAAAATTATTCTCGTATCACTGGAAATGAGGGAAAATCTCAGAGAAAATTATTTAGTGATTTTGATTATAGTATTAGATCAAAAACAATTAATAGTGAAATGCTTAATACATATTTCTACCAATATGAGAAAACCTATATTATTACCCAATTAAAGGGACAATTATATATGATTGATCAACATGCAGCGCATGAAAGAATTATGTATGAAAAGTATTTATATCAAAAGGAAAACATTAGTTCTCAAAAATTACTTTTCTCATATACTGTTAAATTGGAACCCGAACTATTTGAGATTTATGAAGAATCAAAAGATAAATTGGAAAAAAATGGATTTATAACAAGACCTTTTGGAAGAAATATTATTCTTGTAGAAGGTATTCCTGCACTTGTTGAAAATAAATTCAATGAAGCAGATTTCATTAATATTCTTGAGGATTTAAAAAACAATGAAAATGTATTATCCATTGATGAAGTTATTAAAATAATCGCATGTAGAAGTGCAGTAAAAGCAGGAACTGAGTTAAGTGAAAGCGAGATGGCAAAAATATTTTCAGATCTTTTTAATTGTGAAAATCCATTTGCATGTCCACATGGCAGACCAACAATAAAGGCATTTACAAAAAGCGATATTGAAAAATGGTTCAAAAGAACATAACAATAATTTTAGGTGAAACAGCATCTGGAAAAACACAATATATTGAACAATCATTTACTAATACCAGTAAAGAAATCATAAATTGTGATTCAAGACAGATATATAAGAAACTAAATATTGGTACAGCAAAACCATTGCCAAAAATATTAAATAAAATAAAACATCACTTAATAGATATTGTGGAGATAAATGAAACATATAATGTTGGTGATTTCCTTCGTAATGTGAAAAAGTTAATTAGTAAAGATGTGGAATACATTATTAGTGCAGGAACACCTTTTTATCTTAATATTCTTATAAATGGAATTAGTTTTATTCCACCAATTGATCAGAGTATAAGAAATCAGGTAATGGATGATGCACACAAAAGAGGAATTGAATCAATGTATAAAGAATTGATGAAAATTGATGAGAAAAGAGCAGAGGAGCTGAAACCAAATGATACTCAACGAATACTAAGAGCAATAGAGGTATTCAGACAAACAAGAGTTCCAATATCAGAATATTATAAAACAAAAGAGAAAATTGATTTCAATATTGAAAGCATTGTATATTTAAGAAAAGAAAAGGAAGAATTAAGAAAACTGGTGGAAAATAGAACCGAAAAAATGGTAAACAGTGGTTTGATTGAAGAAACAGAGGAAATAATATCATTATATGGCAAGCAAATATTGGTTGATAAAAAGATTATCGGTTATTCTGAGATTATTGATTATATTGATAATAAGTATTCAATTAAAGAAGCAAAGGAAAAGATTATACATAACACAATGCTTTATATTAAAAGGCAAAGAACATTTTTCAAAAAAATACTAAAATCATTTAATAACAAAAAAATAGAAATAATTGAATGATTAAACGAATATTGAAAAGAATTATAATTCCAATAGTATTAATTATAACAAGTTGTTCATTGTTTAATAGTGATAATACGAAGATTTTCATTCTAACAAATAATAATAATGAAGAATACCAAATTACTGTTAAACAAACATATTCAAACAAAGAAATTGAGAATATTGTATTTGTTCTTGATGGTAATGCACGAATTACTGATGTTTATGAGATACTATTAAGATATGATAAAAACATACTTATTGTAGGAGTTGATTATCTCATCTCAACACGAAGAGATTATGATTATACACCTATATATATTGAGCAAGGTGAATATGGAGGTGCTGATGACTTTATTTATTTTATAAATAATAATTTAAAAGAATTTATTGATTCAAAGTATAAGACAGAAAATATTTCAGCAGATAAAAGAATAATGATAGGACATTCTTTAGGCGGATTATGTATATTATATATGATGTACACCAATAATCATTGTTTCAAGAATTACATTGCCTTATCGCCGGCTATTAGTTGGGGAAATTATCTTGTAAAAAGAACAGAATCGGTATATTGTGACTCAATAATGAATGATTCATTAACTTTATTAATTGCAGTTGGTAGTTTGGAAAGTGATGCGCATATTAATGATTATAAGGTATTTACAAATATATTGTATAATAGAACCAATAATCTTTGCCTATTTATTTATTATATTATAAACAAAGACCACTTTACTATGATCCCTTATGCACTGGATCAGGCATTTTTTAGATTTAGTGAAGTTGGTATATTATGACTAAAAAAAGGAATTGATATGAAAGAAAATAGAATAAATGAACTATTTATACAAATATTATATGACAATATTGCTTATAACAAAGATTTAATTAATGATTGGGGATTCTCATGTGTAATTAAAGTTAATGGAAAAAATATTTTATTTGATACAGGCGCAAAAGGGGATGTATTATTGGATAATATGGAAAAACTATTAATTTCTCCTAATGATATTGATTATGTGTTTATTTCTCATGATCATTGGGACCATACAGGTGGTTTAGAAGAATTTTTGAAAATCAATAATAATGTGAAGGTTTTTTTATTGAAATCATTTTCAGAAAAAACAAAACAAATTGTAAAAAGTAATAATGCAAAAATTATTGAAATTGAAGATGAAGAAAAGATATTTGAGAATATCATTACAACAGGCGATATGATTGGTGAAAAGCATGAGCAATCATTGATTATTGAAACAGAGGAAGGGAATATTATAATTGCTGGTTGCGCGCATCCGAATATTGTTAATATAATTAAAAAAGCGAAGAAAATATCAAATAATAATATATTGTTTGTGGGTGGAGGATTTCATTATTTACATGATAATATTGAACAGATTAATGAAAATATTTTCAAATTGAAAACATACAATATTAAATATATTGCTCCATCACATTGTACAGGTGAATTAGCAATAGAACGAATAAAACAATCTTTTGGTAATAAATTTATTGATTCTGGAGTAGGAAAAACACTGTTTCCTCAATACACTTGATTTAATCAAGAAAATATGTTCATTATCGTTGCGATGACGAAGCAAAGTGACATTTTCCATTAGTAATTATACACTTTTAATATTTTTCTAATCTCTGTTTCTTTCTTTTTTGCAGCATATTTTTTCAATGAAATTTCTGGGAGTATTTATTGATAATATATATATTTATACAAAATAATGTATATCTTTACAAATTATAAAAAAGATGTTATTATAAGTTTATAGAAAAATATAAATTTAATATAAATAAAACAGGAGAAATACTTGAAGAACTTATACATTTATGGAGCAGGGGGAGTGGGAAGAGAAACCATTCAACTGATTGAAAATGAAAAGAAATGGAATATAAAAGGA
>CBDUZN010000179.1:0-4346 GCA_965371715.1 uncultured bacterium
GTTATTGCTTGATGGAGACACAGGAAGTCAATAGTTGAGGGTTAATAGTCGATAGTCAATGGTCGAAAGAAAAAGAAGAAAAGAAAGAAATCTTGGGGGTGAGGAGGATAAAAATAATGAATGAGCATGTATGCCTTAATCTAATTATTATAGCAGACACAGATAAACATATTTTTCGTATTACTTAGAATATGCTTGCAAAACCCAATATATTGATAAATATCTGAAAAATCATTGTGGACAGGTTCCACCTTTCTGTGGCGAGTTTACAACCAGGCGGATTTTCAGTAGCCCTGTCCTTACAATCTATTGATTTTCTTATTGTTTACCCTTGACTTCTAATAACAAAGAATTAAAATTATATTATGCAAAGGATATTTTTATTATTTATTCTATTTTATTTTACAATTATTAATGCATCTGTTTTTGAAAAGGCAGAACCACTTTTTATTGCTGAATTTGCTGAGACATATGGAAATCAACACTTCTTTTCTACTGCTACAAAATCAATAAGTGAAATGATGCCACCAAAGGGAACAAGTGGCTGTATTCATTTTGATAATGTATTAGAAATTGCAACAGATTCAATGATTGCGGTAATAATCAGAGGAAACTCAAGTGAGTTACTTACAATCATAGATGAACCTGTACAAATCAATGGGAATCTTATAACCGGTTATTTGCATATAAATAATGTTGATTCTGTTTTAAATGATACATTTGTAGATTACTTATATATTTCAAAACCCCTTTTTCAATCAAATGATTCAGCTCGTTTTCATTCAAATATTATTAAAATGAATGAAAATGGATACATGGGAGATAATGTGATTGCTGCCTTTATTGATGATGGTTTCAATTTATCAACATCCATATTTCAGAATATTGATAATAGAATAAAATTTGTGTGGAATCAGCAGAATGAAAGGATTGCATCGCCTCTTGGCTTTTTATATGGAGAGGAATTGGATTCATTAAATTATTTATTCTATCCTTTTTATGATTATTCAGGACATGGCACATCAGTTCTTGCCACATTTGCATCCGGTGATTCCTATAATAGCGGTATGTTACCTATTTCGGGTATTATTGCTGTAAATGCTAATAAAGATGAAAAATCAATTATTGATGCAATAAAATATATATCCGATAAATGCGATTATATGAATTATTCTTTTATTCTTTGTTTACCACTTAATCATTATTGGGGGAAGCATAATGGAAATTCTCCTCTGGATACTGTAATAAATTATTTTTTTAATAAAACAAAAACCGGCAGAGGTATTTCGGTTTCCTCAGGGAATTTAGGTAATCAATATATACACTTCTCATCCCTAATTACTGATACTATTGACAGAGGATTACTTGAGAATAAGCATATTGTTATTCAATGTGTTCAGGACTTCAGAACAGATATTAATATTTTAAATCTACATAATACGGATTTTAGATTAGTATCTTCAAGAGATGGTATATTGATTAAATCGGAATGGATTGATCCGCAATCTGAAAAAGCAGGATTTATTACTGATAGTAATTGTATTGTCAAATTTGGATTTAATACAAATGACAATCATCTTCATATTATTATTGAGCAGAATAATAATTTGCGTATTGCAATTGAATTTCTTTCAAGTGGAATAAATGATAGCATAATAGGATATGCCGCTCAGGGAGGTTATTTTATTCGTAATAGCAAAAACAATAATCTTATTAAAGGAGACAATAATAACACAATTGCAATGCCTGGATTAGCTTCACAGGCAATAACTGCTGGTACATTTGTTTCAAGAACACATATTGCCGGAATTAGCGGAATTGGAGATTCTCTTTTTCAGATACCTGTATGGAATGCATCTGGAAATTCTACAAATATAAAACCTGATGTCTATGCACCTGGGAAATTTATTTTCAGTTTTGAAAATAATAGTGGAGATGCCTTATATAGTTTAGAAAATCATTATGGAGTTTTTTATGGCAGTAGTTATTCAGCAGCAGTAACAGCAGGCGCAATGGCAGTTGTTTTGGGTTCTGATAGATTTATGCCAACAATAAAATTGAATAGATTAATTCGGACAGGTGTGAAATATATCCCTTATCAGGCAGGTGAAGAAAATGTAGAGGGCTATGGATTTCTTGATGCATATAGTTCATTTTTAGCAACAAGGGTAGGGATTAATATGGTAGAACCAGAATATTCATATACAGTTAATAAGAATATTGCAATTAAATTTACAAAACCTGATATTAAGTTTGTATCTATTTCAAAAAACACAAAGCCTGTTTATCTTATTAATGATTATATGGCGCTTGACAAAAATCCAAAAAATGGTAATAATATATATCAAATTGAAATAATTGATAATTGTGGGTATTTAACAAAATTTATTGATACTTTTTGTGTTAATAAGCAATACTATAATCAATTAGAAACAGGAACAATTATGTATTTTGATATTTCAGGAAGAAAATTACTGACATATCCAACAAAAACCGGAATATATTTCCTCAAAAGAGGTGAATATACAAGTAAATTTTTAATAATGAGATAAAATGGAGGTTTTAATGAAGAAATTTACTATTCTATTTGCGATGATTCTAATTGCATTAATGGTATTTGCGGAAAGAACTATTTGGTCGCAGGATAACTGGATAGGTGGTGCAGGACAGAATCTTATGGTAGATTCAACAATGTATTTAGAAGCATTGGGTGTAGCTCCATCTAATCCATTATCACTTGATTATCTTAATGATACAAATTGGATTATGATGGGCTCATATCCACCGGTCCCAGTACAATCTGTAAATAAAATAATTGCAAATGGAGATACTACTATTGTATGTACCGGACTAGCAGGAATTGTATCCTATTCAGTGAATCTTGGTGGAGCATGGTTTCAATTGGATACACTTCCAATAAACCAATCAACAATAGAACTATTTAATTTGAACTATATTAATGGGGTTTTATATGTATCAGGATACTATGGTGGAATAAACAAAGGTATTGTTTTCAGAAGTTTTGATTTCCAAACATGGGATACAACAGCCATACAGCCAATTGCAATTGTTGATAGAGTTTATGGAATTGAGCAAATGAGCGGCAATGAATTTATAGGAATTGCAGGAAATACTGATCCTGCTACAATGGATATGGATGGCATAATTATGAAATCTTATGATGCCTGCTCTACATGGACTAAATTTGACACAGTAGGCTATGCTATATGTCCTGCAATTGAAAAAGTCAGTGATTCTATTGCAATTATTGGAAGAGATGCGTACATTGATGGTTTTTGTGTTTCAATAACATTTGATGCCGGTGAAACATGGGCAGTTGCTCTCAATCCTCTTTCCTGGGAAATTGTAACAGCATTGTATTATGATGATATAAATGCTGATGTATTTTTTGGTGATTGGGCAGGACAATTTGCAAAAGCAAATATTACTACATTAGGTACATGGATAGCACTTGATACTAATAATGTGATACCTGATAGTTCAATGTTAACAGGAATTAGTTTTGTGGATACAGTAATGTATATCACAGCAGCTATACCCGGAAGTCTATATAAATCATATGATGGTGGTTATACAGTTGAATTAGCTCAGGAAATTACCGATAATCAAGTCATATCATTTTGTCAGATTGCTCCGCATACATTTGCAATGGGCAGTAGTTCTTCTCTTGGTGGAAGAATTTATTATACAAGTTATTTTAGAAATGGTTATATGACTAGTTCTGTATTTGCATTAGATTCATTCTTTGATCCAGTATCCGCAGCTATTGCCTATACAACACCACTATATTTACAGTATTGGGCTTCAGCTCCAAGATTTACATCAATGTCTTTAAAGGTAAGAACTGGTGATTCGCTTAATATGTCTGATGCAATGGATTGGTTATCATGTGTAAATGTGGGTAATTCTGGAACAGAGATTGATATATATAGTATTGCATCTATTGATGCAGAACAAATGTATATGCAGTACAGGGTAGATTTTACAACATCAAAAAATGAATTAACACCTTATATGGATTCAATTGTGATAAAAGGCGATTATCTTGGTATTGAGGATTTACAGATATTTGATGGCAGAGTTTCCTATAATAGAATTAGTGGCTCAATGATGTCAATGGAGTACAGCGGTTCTTCTGATATGCCAATTACAATGTATGATATGTCAGGAAGAATGGTTTATAATGGTATATTAAAACCTGGGAAAAATATTCTTAATACAAACTGTGTACAGGGTAAATATATTGTTAAGTTTAATAATAGTAAAGATAATGTCATTATATTAAAATAATGCATATAATACTGATGGAAATGCAATATTTGCAT
>CBDUZN010000180.1:0-4330 GCA_965371715.1 uncultured bacterium
CTTCTTTTATTATTTCATCTATATATTGGCCATTTATTCTGTGCCAGATTTTTTTTAATGTTATCTTCCATTTTGCTATTTCTATCTTCGGTAGAATATTTAAACTATCTTCTGGCGTATAGTCTTCTTTGTAGAGTTTTGATATAAATTCGGTAGTTGGACGAGGATTTATGTAAATCAATCCGCAATTATTGCACTTTACTATACTGTATTCTTCTTCCCGCCCAAAACGATAGTCTCTCGCTTTAAATAAATCAGTATAATTATTATTTTCGCAAAGTTTACAATTTACTTTTTCTAACTCAGCCATCATTGATAGTAATTTCTTAATGTATCAAAAATATATTCAATTTCATCATAAACTAAATATTGATGGAAAGGCAATGAAATAATATTTTTAATTAAGTCTTCAGTAACTGGCAGTTCTACTAACTTATACTTTTTAAATGCCTGTTGATTGTAGAGTGGTATTGGATAGTGAATTAAAGTTTGGATCTCATGTTTGGCAAGATAATTGATTATATCATCTCTATTTCCATTTTGTAGTTTTACAACAAATAAATGATATGCTGGTTCTACCTCATCATAAGCTTTCTGATATTGTAGTGGTAATTTATTATGGTCAATTTTATCTTTGTACATAGTAGAAAACTTACTTTTAATGGAATTCCATCTATTTAAATATATAAGTTTAACTCTCAAAATATATGCCTGTATTTCATCTAACCGACTGTTAATTCCACCCTCTATATCAGCATAATATTTTGAACTCTGACCATAATTACAAAGCATTTTAATTTTTTCATATTCTTCTTTTGTTTTTGTAAAAATTGCGCCACCATCTCCACAAGCACCAATGTTTTTTGTAGGATAAAAACTAAATGTTCCATAATTTCCAATTGTTCCTGCTTTTTGGTTTCTATATAATGCACCACATGCCTGAGCAACATCTTCAATAATAACAAGATTATATTTTTTCGCTATAGCAGAAATCCCATCCATTTCAGCACAAAAACCATATAGATGAACAGGAACTATTGCTTTTGTCTTTTGTGTAATCAAGATTTCTATCTTGCTATAATCAATAAGCCAGGTATTTTCATCTACATCACAAAAGACAGGAACCGCGCCTATCGAGCATATTGCACTTACTGTTGGTATCGCGGTATTAGCAACAGTAATAACTTCATCTCCATAACCTACACCTGCTGCAATAAGTGATATTCTAATTGCATCTGTACCAGAATTAACACCAACAACATATCCATCTGAATTTCCAGCTAAATAATTTTTAAATTCCTTCTCAAAATGTTCACATTCCTTTCCTAAAATATACCATCCGCTATTAAGAGTTCTTAACACACCAGAATAAATCTCCTCCTTAAGTTCTTCATATTGTTGTTTTAGAGATAAGAAAAGTATTTTCATAGTTTAATCTTACCAGTAATGCTTTTTATATTTTTCATAATATTCAAAAGTCCTTTTTAGACTTTCGTTAACATCAACTTTCGGCACCCAGCCAACAGCTTTTTTGAATTTAGAACAATCAGCAATATAGTCACCTATTTCTATATTTTTACTTTCTCGGGGAAAAGGGACAAGCTCACACTCTCCTTTCCCGTAAATCTTTATCATTTTTTTTACAATGTCCTTTAAACTAACTGGGAATCCGCCAAGATTATAAACTTCACCATTGGTTTTTTCAGAAACCATTGCCAAAAGCAATGCCTCTACCACATCATCTACATAATTTGTATCTCTTATTTGTTTTCCATCTCCAAAAATTTTAATTTTTGCATCATCCATAATCTGCCGTATAAACCAGTTAATAATTCCTTGCCTGGGATGTTTCATTTGATGCCTGGGACCAAAGGTATTAGTCATTCTCAAAGAACACGCTTTTATTCCATAAACATTATTATAGAGAATATGATACCATTCTCCTGCAACATTATTTATACCGTTGACATCTGTCGGATGCATCAAGTGCTTCTCATCAACCGGCAGGTAGTCAGCTTTACCATATTGTCCCCTTGTCCCTGCGAATACTATTTTTGCCTCTGGATTATTATATCTTACTGCTTCTAATATTGAAAGCTGTGCAACACAATTTATTTGTAAATCAGTAAAAGGATCTTTCATACTATCAATATGGCTTAAAGTCCCTGCTAAATTAAAGATGCATTCCTGACCCTGCACTAAATAATTCATGCTTGTTCTATCTCTTACATCAGATATATTGATTTTTAGTTTATTCTCAATCCCATGAATATTAAACAGGTTCCCTCCATATTCGGGAATTAGTGAATCAACAATGGTAACCTTAGTACCAAATTCAACCAATTTATATGCCAATGTACTGCCAATAAAACCCAAACCTCCGGTGATTAAAACATTTTTTCCTTTATAAAATGAAACTAAATTTCTTTTTTCCACGGTATTCTCCTGAAAATTTTATTTTATCTCATATAAATAATAATTCTTGCCAGTGTATTTACCAAAATATTTTCTTATAATATTTTTAAGTATCTTATTTCTCAAAATTAGACTTTTAATAACCCCTTTAACAGATGAAGCTCTTGCAAAATATTCGGTATCATATCCACAATTAAATGTTGGTTCATAATTTGAAACAAAATTAATTACTTTATTAATTTGATAAACATATAGTTTATAGATAAGCTCAATAACATTCTCCGAAAGAATGTATCCTCTTGATAGGTCAAATTCTGTTGGACTCAATATATTTAATTGGTGGAAATGATAAAAGATTAACTCATTATCGTCAATAAAAATTTTATTATCTACCTTCCTTATAGAATATTTCTGAACATTCCACGGGGCTAATCCTCCTCCCTTATGCTGAAGGACATGTACACCTTTGAATTTCCCTGGCCAATCATCTAAATATTTCTGGTCGCCTAACTTGCCATCTTCATGCTTAAAAAAACACCATTCATTACATCTTTCTCTCCACCATTTTAAACATTCAATAGCATTAGAATCATTTCTGAAAATCAGAAATTGAACATTGTATTTCCCAGAAGTTTTTTCATATTTTTCATATGCAGAAGAATATTTATGTTCAATAATTAAAATGGAATTATTGCCAAATTCCTCATATACTGGATTGGGATTACTATAAAAAAATAAATCAGCATCAAGATAGGTAATCATATCTAATGAAGGATTATTTTTTAAAATATACAAAGGTAAGGAAGGCGTACATGTCCAGCAGTACTCCACAGGCGACCGTATGTTTTTAATCTTTAATAATTCTTTATCTTCAAATTCTTTCAAAGAAATTAGTTCAATATTCTTTAAGTTCATTTTCTTTAAAAGATTATATGTAACATCATCAAAACATAATATCCAAAGCTTAAAATTATCACATACTTTCAACAGAGATTCATATAAAGCTAACCCTTTAAATAAATAATTCCTATCAAATAATGTACAAAAATTAAAAGTCATAAATCACTCATTTTTTTTCAATAGAAAAATTGCTTCAGATGCAAAGATATTTGGAATGAGATATTTTAATCTACCGAATCTCCCATGATAAACACTATCCATTACAACCAATCCCAGAGATAAAATAGTCTCCTTGAAATCTTTAATTGACAATTGATGTATATGTCCTGTATTGTACCACTTATATCCGTACAACAACCTTTGAGGCATTCTGCCTTTAGTTAAAAATTCCAAACGATTGGGTAAAAATGCAAAATTAGGAAAGGATATAATTGGGTTTCTTGAAATCCTTTTCATCTCCATTAGTGTAATCTCCGGATACATTACCATCTGAAGTGTTACATTACATATTGCGAAATCAAAAGCATTATCTTCAATATCACTAAATTTTTCATCAATTCTTCCGATTCTTACATTCAATCCCTTTTTCCTGCATAGTGCGACACCACTTTCAGATATTTCAATACCAAATTCAACAACATCTCTTTTCTCTCTTAAAATCTGTAATAAAGAACCATTACCACAACCTAAATCAATGACCTTACTACTATTTGATATCCATCTTTCGATATATGCATATTCAGGTCTTATACTTATTTCTTCATTATCCCAGATGTAATTTCTATTATTATTCATAATATCTTTTAAAAATATAATTTTAATCTCTTTTTAAATTTCTTGCTAAAATTATGTTATCAAGATATAAATCATCATTTTTTGGCAAAACCTTTGCTAATAATAACCCAAAAATATTAAAAGGCATTATTAATATTACTGTAATTAATTTATGAATAATACTTTTCCCAGGATTTATTATTTTGTAAATATACCCATTAAACAATTGAAAAATCACACT
>CBDUZN010000181.1:0-4238 GCA_965371715.1 uncultured bacterium
GATATTGATACTACCATTTCCTCAATAAAGCGTTCCATTGCCGAAGCTGAACTTATGGCAGGAACAAAAATCTCATCCATTTATGTTAGCATAGGTGGAGATAGTGTACTTGGTTTTACGGCTTCCGGTATGGTGGTAATAACTTCATCATCAGGAATCACTCATCATGATGTTCTTAGAGTAATTGAACAAACAAAAACAGCTACAAATATGGATGATAATATCCTCCATATACTTCCTGTTTCATACACTATTGATGAGCATGTAGATATTAAAAATCCTGTCGGACTTACAGGAAACAGATTGCAGACCGAAACATTGATTATTGCTGTTCCAAATATTACAATTCAGAATTTCTCAAATGCAATTGAAAGAGCCGGATATAATCATGAAGACTTCATTGTTCAGCATGTTGCCGCATATAATGCTGTTTTGGATAATGAAGAAAAGGAGCTTGGAGTTGCACTTGTTGATATTGGCGGAGGAACAACAAAAATTTCAATATTCTATAATGATTCTCTTAGATATGTTGATACAATAAAAATCGGTGGAGATAATATTACTCAGGATTTATCCATTGGTCTCAGAACACCAAAAGAAGAGGCAGAAAGAATTAAGATTGAGTATGGAAATTGTATTAAGGATCCAAATGCAATAATGAAAGATATTACCATTCCTGGAATTAATGACAGAGAAGACAGAAGTATATCAATGGAGCATATTGTTGATATTATTCAACCGCGTGTACTGGAGATTCTTGATCTTGTTCAGGAAAGCATAAACAGATCATTACTGCATAATAAATTAAGTACAGGAATAGTTCTTTCAGGAGGATCTGCATCATTAAGAGGAATAAAGGAATTAGCAGAACAGCATTTGGATATTCCTATTAAAATCGGACATCCTAAAAAATTATCAGGACTTGCAGATAATATTGATGACCCGTCATTTTCTGTTGCAATAGGTATGGTAATATATGTAGATGAAATGATGAGAAAGCCACGCATAATGATGAAATCTAATAATACAAATATATTCGGATTTTTTAGTAAATTGTGGAAATCAATAAAAGAAATGTTTAAATTATAAAAGGGGGAGTAAAATGTTTATTCCAGCAAAAAACGCCATTCAACCCGCAAAAATCAAAATAATCGGAGTTGGAGGGGCTGGCAATAATGCAGTTAACAGAATGATATCCTATGGATTTACAGGAGTTGACTTTATTACTGCAAACACGGATGCACAGATACTAAGTGTATCAAAAGCAACACAAAGAATTCAACTTGGCAAAAACATTGCCAATGGACTTGGTGTTGGCGGGAATCCCGATAAAGGTAAAAAATCTGCAGAAGAAAGTAAAGAAGAGATAAAAGAGCTTCTTGAAGGAACAGACATGCTGTTCATTACTGCAGGTATGGGAGGTGGTACAGGCACAGGAGCATCACCGGTTATTGCTGAAATTGCAAAAGAATTAGGCATCCTAACAGTAGCAATTATCACAAAACCATTTCATTTTGAAGGGAAAAGAAGAATGAATCAGGCACAAAACGGCATAGATCAATTAAAAGAAATCGTTGATACCACACTTGTTATTCCAAATGAAAAACTTGCTGAGATTAGCGAATCATCAACACCATTAATAAATGTTTTTGAAGATGCAGACAATGTTCTCTATCAGGCAGCAAGAGGAATCTCCGATATTATAATTACCCCGGGTCTCATAAACAGAGATTTTGCAGATGTTGAAACTGTAATGTCATTTAGAGGAGACTCTGTTATAGGTATGGGATATGCAAAAGGAGAATCCAGAGGCGCAAGCGCAGCTCAGATAGCTCTTGATTGTCCGATACTTGAAGATGCATCCGTTGAAGGCGCTGCTGCAATGCTTGTAACAATAACAGGTCCTGCTAATTTATCTATGGGTGATATTAGTGAATGTATGAATGTAATACGCGAAAGAACAGGAGAGGAAACAGAAGTAATTTTCGGAGCCATTATTGATGAAACTCTTGAAGAAGAACTACGCCTTACAATAGTTGCAACGGGCATTAACAAAACTACGGAGCCAATAATTGAAAATACTGAAGCATTGGATTTGTTCAATACAAAATCCGATAATACTAAATCAAAAGAAAATATTGTTGTTGATAATGATAATTCTGAACTCGCATATAGGCGGTTAAAAGCTAAACAAAGTGATTTAGATACACCTGCCTTTTTAAGAAGAGCAATCGATTAGTCGACTCCCCCAAGTGTCTGCCGGTCTTACCGGCAGACCCCCCTATTGCTATACCCTAATTATATCTTATTAAATTCTTTTTCTTATATGTATAATTCTTAATCTTTTTCAGGATGATTCCAAATCCACTCTCAATCTATCATACCAAACTGCTGAAAGTCCGCTGTGTTGTAAACTCGCTGTGGTGAGGTGGAATACGGGTATTCAGTATTTTCTTTCTTTTTCTTTGCTTTGTTTTTCTTTGCCAGCGTACCTTGAAATTATATTCTCATATCATTATGTTGTCCCGCATATTCTGAGTAATTCGAAGAATATGTTACGCAAGTAATTCGAAGTACATTCTGAGTAATTCGAGGAATGTATTGCGCAACGCATTAGTAATTCGAAGAATATGTTACGCATTAGTAATTCGAAGAATATGTTGTTCGCAATCATAGATTCGCTGTGTCTATGACTCGCCGCGGTGAGGCGAACCCTCCCACCATAATCTACAAACTGATTTTATTTCTACGGATTTTGCGAAAAAATCTAAGAGCATCCCCAAAATTCCAAAAAATAATTAAACTATGAAATCCAAATAATTTTTCTTATTTACAATTAATGATGTACTATTTTTATAAATCTCGTTGAATTTACTAAGATGACTTTTTTTCTTTGAACTACCCAATTTAACCTCTATTGCATTAAGTATGCCTTCCTTTTCTTCAATCAAATCAATTTCATATCCTTGCCATGTTCTCCAAAAATACATATTTGACCTTTGTTTACAATAAATATTCCTTTTTAGTTTTTCAATAATAATAAAATTCTCCCAAATATTTCCTGCATCATTTCGTTCATCAATATTATTAAAATTCGAGATTATAGCATTTCTTATTCCAATATCATAAAAATAATATTTTGATTTTTTGGTTATTTCCTTTCTTTGATTTTTTGAAAATCCACGGAGATTAAATAGAATATAACTTTTCTCTAAAAGATCAATATATCTGGAAATCGTTTTATGATCTATTCCTAATTGTTTACCAAGTTCATTGAAAGAAACCTCATTTCCTATCTGATGGGCAAGCAATCTCAATAAATCAACAATTTTTTTTGATTTTTTTACTTTCTCAAATTCAAAAATATCCTTTAATAAGTATGAACCCACCAATTCAGAAAGTATATCAATTTTTTCTGTTCTGTTTTTAGTACTAACCACTTCAGGATAAAGTCCAAATCTCAAAACATTATTTAATTGATTTCTTAATTCTCCTTTATTCATAATTTTACTCAATTCATAAAATGATAAAGGGAATAAATACAGTGTTCTTTTTCTTCCTGTTAATGGTTCTCCTATTTGCCCTGCCAATTCAAAAGATGACGATCCTGTTACAATAACATTTTTGTTTGAAATATTATCAATTATGAGTTTGAGTGAATCTCCAATATGCTCAATTCTGCTTGCCTCATCTATTACAATTAATTCATAGTTTTCAATATATTCGGAAATATAATCCAAGTCACGGGAAGAAAATACCTTCTGCACTCTAATATCATCACCTATAAAATATTTAAATTTATACTGTGTTTTTTTCAGGTATTCTTTTATTAGTGTTGTTTTCCCAACTTGCCTTGCTCCCAAAATAACCAAAACTTTATTCTTCTTCATATATTTATCTAAATCAGAATATATTCTTTTAATCATATAAATATTATAATCAAACATTAGAATTTGTCAAGTATTTTAGGGAATTGCTTTCCCTATTATCATCTTATTTTAGGGATTTCATTTACCGTTAATAATTACATAATTACTTTTCACATTTTCAATGAAATTTATTTATCTATATTATAAACCAATTCATACAATTTTTAAAGTGGGATTTTTTCTTTTATCGTTCTGAAAAATCAACAAAATCAACGAGCGTCCCCTCAAAATTTTTGTCCGCATATTCTGAGTAATTCGAAGAATATGTGCGTCATTAGTAATTCGAAGAATATGTGCGTCATTAGTAAT
>CBDUZN010000182.1:0-4219 GCA_965371715.1 uncultured bacterium
AAATTGATGATAATTCATTTTTAAGAAACAATGGTTCCAATATCGCATCATATTTGTTTTATTTAAAGAAAATATATCCGGATAATTACGATAAAATATTTAAAACTGTAAAAACAATAGCACCATTTATTCAAGAATTTGTTTTGAAACCTGATAATTTGAATAATGATTTTATACAATTAGAATGGAAGGAAGTGAATTCAGATAATTATTTAAATGCACATTCTTTATCTGATGGTACTTTAAGATTTATATGTCTTGCTACATTATTGTTAAAACCAATAGAAAGTCAAGATGGGGGAGCAGCTATTATTATTGATGAGCCTGAATTAGGATTACATCCCAATGCAATTCGACTTTTGGGCAGTATAATGAAAAGTGTGTCGAAAAAGCATCAGATAATTATATCAACCCAATCTACGACTTTATTAAATCAATTTTCCTATGAAAATATTATTGTAGTAGAACATGACAGTGAAAATGGAACAAGTTTTGAAAGATTGAAAAAAGAAGATATGAAATTATGGGTAGAAGATTATTCATTAGGTGAATTATGGGAGAAGAATATAATTTCTGGAAGACCTAAATGATTGTTTTCATCTTTTTAGAGGGTCAATCAGAAGAAGAGTTTTGCAAGAATATTTTAAAACCATATTTTGAACAAAAAGAAATATATATTGAATTTGCTATAGTATCAACTGGGATTAAAAAGAATGGAACGCACTTTAGAGGTGGGATTACTAATTATAACAAAATAAAAGAAGATATTAGGAAAATATTTAATAATCCAGGATATGATTTGATAACAACATTTTTTGATTTCTATGGATTTTTGAAAGTATGTCCATTCAGGGAGGAAATAAAGAGTATAGGGTGTTATAAAAGGGTTCAAGAAACAGAAAAAAAATTTAATGATGATTTAAATAACCAGAAATTCCTACCATACCTAAATCTTCATGAATATGAAATAATATATTTTATTGATTATAAACTCACAAAGAAAATTCTTGCTGATAATATTGACAAAAACAAACTAAAAAAGATTTTCACTAAGTATAACAATATTGAAGAAATAAATGAAGATCCTTCAAAAGCACCATCAAAGAGATTACAAGATATTTGTTCAAGCTATGCCAAATTATATCATAGCCAATTGATTACCCATGAATTAAATATTGAAATGATTAAAAGTAAATGTAATCATTTTAATGAATGGATAGAGAATATTGAGAGTAGGAAAGAATTAAATGGATTGTGATAGCAAAGAGAAATAGTTGCGGATGCGGAGAGCGGGATGCGAAGTGCGGGATGCGTAATGCGGAGTGCGGGGGGAAGACCCTTCGGCTCGCAATGCTCGCTCAGGGCGGGGAAATCCAGAGGGGACGGAGGATGCAAATATGCAATTATTATGTAAACAATTAAGATTGTCAGGTTAAGAGACAATATGCGAAATCGAGATATAATCACACCTATTATGTCGAGGGTTGACATAAATGATAAAAGTTCATATAATGTGAACAAATGGTTTACGAAACATGAACAAAAAATTTATAAGAGGTGAGCATGAATGAAATCCTATCAACACCGGAAAGAAAAAGGATATTAGAATTTATAATAGATAAAGTAGATAGTTTTGGAGTTAATAGTACTTCATCTAGTACAGGAGTAAGTAAAGCTCTTGTATCAAAGTACCTTAAAATATTGGAAAGGCATAATATTGTGCAGAAAGTAAACGGCAATTATCATATTAAAAATTCTCCAATCACAAAAGGTATAAAAATATTAATAAAATTGGAAAATATTCCGGTTGATATATTCTCAAAATATGATTGTGTGAATGCTGTAGGAATATACGGAAGTGCTGCAAAAGGTGAATATACATCAGAATCTGATACTGATATATGGATTTATGTAGAAAGAATTGATGAAGAGCAATTAGCAAGTTTGAGCAGTGAATTACGCAATTACATCTCTAATATAAGCATTCTAAATTTAACAAGTGATAAATTAATGCAGTTAAAAGAAAAAGACAAGGTATTTTATTATTCTCTTGTATTTGGTTCAATAATTATTTACGGAGATATTGATGACATTCAAATTTGAAGATTGTATTAAAGGGAATTTATTAAGAAAAGTTCCTGCTTCAGAACAAAAAGCAGAACGATCTATCAAAAAAGCTAAAATGTGGTTAAGTGAAGCAAGAATATCTATAGACAATAGAGGTTTTAATTCAGCAGTTATGGGAGCTTATTTAACAATGTTTCACAGTGCCAGAGCTATTCTATTTAGTGATGGGTGGAGAGAAAAGAGCCATGCGTGTATTTCTCGCTATTTGGATGAAAAATATGTTAAGAGTGGAAAATTGGATAAAAAATGGGTGCAAATCTTGGATTATCAAAGAAACCTAAGACATGAAGACCAATATAATATTGTATTTTACTCAACAGAGGAAGAAGCAGATAAAGCGATACAATCTGCTGAATTGTTCTTATTGGAAATGGAAAAATTGCTCCAGATTTAAGATTTCAAGGGGACGGTGGTTGAAAAAGTGGAAAAAGAGGGGTTGACAAGGTCATTGAAATCGGCTATATTGCAATTGGATAGCAAATTGGACGAAAAGGAGTGAGCGAATGTATATAAACCGAACTCTTGAATATTTTGTGAAGAGAATTGATAGAAAATTTCCTGTTTTATTACTTGCAGGTGCAAGGCAGGTAGGAAAGACAACTTTATTTCAGCACTTGAAAAAGCAAAATAGAACTTTTATAACATTAGATGATCCAATAATACTACATCTTGCAAAGGAAGATCCAGCTTTGTTTTTTCAGAGATATTCTCCTCCTTTGCTTATTGATGAAATTCAATATGCTCCTGAGTTGCTGCCGTATATTAAAATGGATGTTGACAGAAATCATTCCACCGGTAGATATTGGCTGACTGGTTCTCAACAATTTCATTTAATGAAAGGAATAACAGAATCATTAGCTGGTCGTGTTGGTATAATAAATCTTTTGGGGTTTTCCCGTGCAGAATTAATAAAGAAAAGCAAGGAACATAAGCCATTTTTACCATTACCAACATTGATAAAAAATAGATTGAAAATACGACCGCCTCTTTCATTGAATGAATTATATAGATTGATTTGGATAGGGTCTTATCCAATGATGTCATTAGAAAAGCATCCTGAAAGAGATTTGTTTTACAGTTCTTATGTACAAACATATATTCAAAGAGATGTTCGCAATCTTACTAATGTGGGTAATGAAATGACATTCCTGCGATTTTTGCGAACAGCAGCTGCAAGGAGTGGTCAAATACTGAATTTTTCTGATTTAGCAAGAGATTCGGATATTTCTGTAAATACTGCAAAAAGATGGTTATCTGTTTTACAAACATCAGGTATAATTTATTTATTAGAACCATGGCATTCAAATATTACAAACCGGCTTATAAAAGCCCCAAAATTGTATTTTTTAGATACAGGATTATGTGCATATTTAACAGAATGGTCAAATCCAAAAACACTTGAAACAGGTGCTATGTCAGGACCAATACTTGAAACATGGATTCTTTCAGAATTGCTGAAATCATACTGGCATAATGGGAAGAATGCACCATTTTATTATTATCGTGATAAAGATAAAAAAGAAATTGATCTTCTTATTATTCAAGATGGTATTATTTATCCACTTGAATTTAAAAAAACTGCTTCACCAAGAAAAAGTGATACAGGTAGTTTCCAATTATTAAGGAAAAAGAATGTGTCTGTAGGTGCGGGTGGTGTAATATGCTTAACAGAGGAATTATTCCCACTTACAAAATTTGATAATGCGATTCCAGTATCTGTAATTTAATAAGGGATATGTTCGATGATAATAAGAAGGCACAGAATGCGGTATGCGTAATGCGGGATGAGTAATGCGGGGTGCGGGATGAGTAATGCGGAATGCGGGGTGCGGGATGAGTAATGCGGAATGCGGAATGAGTAATGCGTAATGCGGGGTGCGGGATGAGTAATGCGGAATGCGGGGTGCGGGATGCGGGATGCGGGGAAAGAATTTTCAGGATGACACAACAAGAGCGGGATGCGGAATGCGGAGTGCGGGATGCGGGAAAGAATTTTCAGGATGACAAATTTCGGAAGAGAGCGAATGCAATATTAATGATTTAATATTCTTTATAAAAATCATCAATACATAATAGTTTTACAGGAATAGAC
>CBDUZN010000183.1:0-4187 GCA_965371715.1 uncultured bacterium
TAGATACAATAACTATTTATTCAGGCACAGATGCAGAGATAAGAATAGATAGTGCAGTAGCAAACGATAATAGAAATATAGCAGCAGGCATTGATTATGATGATTTCGTAAAATTATACTTTAATTATCCTATTATACCAATTGATACAAGTATAATTGACTTGGATGCAGTAATAAAATTAAGCAACAGTCATACCTGGTATGATGGAACAGGAAATATAAAGTATATAAGTTATGTAAACAATAATAATGAAATGGTAATATTCCTATCAACGGATACGACATTACCAACAATAGCCGTAGGAGATACAATAGAGCCTGATTCAGTAAGCATAAAGGATGAGAGGAATTATTCCTATCTTAAAAAACCAATAGTAATTACTGGTAGTTTTGACCCAACTGGGATAAATCAGCCGCCAGCTATCAGCCACCAGTCACCAGCTGAATTGACCATTGATTATATACTATCAACTATTGACCTGCATTACTTTATTCCAGATGATCAACCAACCGAATTAACAATATATGATATAACGGGTAGAGAGATAACAAGCAAGAATCATACAAAACAAGGAATATACAGACTAAACCTATCAGAATATCCAAAAGGCATATATTTTATAAATCTTAAAACAGTTGATAAAACAATATCAAGAAAAATAATAATATTCTGAATTCCTCCTAACTTATGAAATAGCATAGGATACTGGGGACGGGGTATGTTTTTGTGTTTTTTTCAGAATGCTTTATAAGTAATATTGTTAATTCCATATTTGTACAAAAATAAAGAATTTTTAGAATTATATTATCTAAAACCAGCATAAATAAAGGATATTAAATTTATAAATTGTTAATTTTTAGGTTATCAGACGGACCATTAACTTATAGCATGCTCAATAAAAAAAACACAAAAACATACCCCGTCCCCTCTGAATAAGCAGTATTGCAAGGTGTTTGGCATGAATCCGTATATTTACTTAAACAAATTGAATATGTGATAAAATCATAATAATTAAGCAGACATATAAGTTTGTTCCCATAATCAAGATTGCTTTTATTGAGAAAAACACTAATAAGTTTAATGTTGACATATATTTATTATTATATATAATAATAAACTTATATAAAACGGGGCGAGTAGCTCAGTTGGTTAGAGTGCCGGTCTCACATACCGGAGGTCACAGGTTCAATTCCTGTTTCGCCCACCAAGAGGAGAATGTATTTGAAACGAATATCATTAAAAATAAATAGAACAAAAATATATAGAAGTGTACTGAGAAGTACACTTTTTTTATGGAGGATAAATGAATGAATTAATGCAGAAATTGTACGAATTACAAGAAATGGATAAGAAAATTTTTGAAATTAAAAGACATATGGGGAATCTACCGGAAGATAGGAAGATAGTGCAGGTAAAATATGATGAAATGACTAAGCATGCAAATGCATTAAGAGAAGAAAAAGAAACGCTTATTAATGAAATGAAGGAGTTTAATAGAATAAAAGATGAAAATAAAACAAAGATTGATTCAGACAAAGATTATCTGGCTAATGTTAAATCCAATGAAGAGTATATGATGGTGCTAAACAGTATTGATAAAATGGAAGAGGAATTGAAAATCGGAAGTGAAACAATTATAAAAAACAATAAAAGAATAGAGGAAATAGAAATTGATCTAAAAAAATATATTGAAAATGAATCATCAGCAAAGGGTTTGGGACAGGAATTACAGGAGTTCAATCGTCAACTTGAAGATGATGAAAAGAAAATTTTAGAATTAAATTCTGAAAGAGAATCATTAGTATTACATCTACCAGAGGATATAAAGAGAAAATATGAACGAATTTTCATCAAAAGAAGAGGAATAGCAATATCACTTATTGATTCAACACTTTGTTCAGGATGTTTTTCCGAGATTCCGGAACAGCTTGTGCAGAGTGTACGAATGATGGATAAGATAGATTACTGTATAAATTGTGGTAGGATTCTATTATGGAGAAAGGATGAAAATAGTAGTTAATACGGATGGTGGAAGCAGAGGAAACCCTGGTCACTCAGCATGTGCCTTTTCAATGAATATTGGAGATAATCTTGTTGAAAAGGGTTTTTATCTTGGTATTATGACAAATAATCAGGCAGAATATTATGGCTTAATTAAAGCACTTGAATATATTGAGCATGAATTGGATATTAATAAGATAGATATTACTGTTTTTTCAGATAGTCAATTAATGGTAAATCAAATAAATGGTACGAATAAGGTTAAGCATCAAAATATGAAACCACTTTATGAAAAAGTAATTAATATTAAAAAACAATTCAATAAATTTACAATAATGCATATTCCAAGAAAAGAAAATAAAGCTCCGGATAATGTTCTTAATAATATTCTTGATAAACAGATAGGGAAAAAATAGTATAATTATGATTAAGTATATTTTAACAGAATGTTTTTCAATTTATTAAATTAAAAGAAAAGGTGATGTGGAATGCCAGGTTTTGAAGATCTCATTTTTAGAATAAAATCGCAGAATTCTATAGAGAATATTATTGGCGAATATGTAGAACTTAAAAAAACGGGAAAAAACTTTAAGGGCTTATGTCCTTTTCATGATGAAAAAACCCCTTCATTCATTGTTTCCCCTGATAAAGCATTTTACCATTGTTTCGGATGTAAGGCAAGTGGCGATATAATAAAGTTTATTGAGGAAATAGAGCATATTAGTTTTATAGAATCATTAGAATTATTAGCTGAAAAATCAGGTATTGATATTTCTCAGTATAAGGGACATTTCCAGAAAGGTGAATCAGCGGAAATCATAAGAGCTAATGAAATGGCTGCTTTATTCTATAATAATGAATTGAAATATTCAAAGCCTGCTTATGATTATCTTACAAATAGAGGTTTAAAGAAGAAACATATTGATTTATTTAAATTAGGGTTTGCTAAATATGGAAATGCATTAACAAAGCATATAATGAGTAAAAAACTAAATTTTAATGAATTTGAAAAAGCGGGATTGATTATGAAATCAGGGAATGGTTACAGAGATCGATTCTATAATAGAATAATGTTCCCAATATCAAATCATTCGGGAAAGACAATTGGCTTTGGTGGAAGAATTTTTGAAGGAGATGGTCCAAAATATATAAATTCATCAGAAAATACGGTATTTAAAAAAGGATATTACCTTTATGGATTAAATATGTCAAAAAAGGTAATAAGACAGAAAAGTATTGCTGTGATAACTGAGGGATATATGGATTTTATATCATTGTATAAAACCGGTATAGATAATGCTGTAGCACAATTGGGTACCGCATGTTCTTCTATGCAGGCCAATCTTATTTCAAGAATGGCAGAAAAAGTGATTTTAATGTATGATGCAGATGATGCCGGAATTAATGCAGCATTACGCTCTATACCAATATTATTAAAAGAAAATATTGCTGTTGATGTTTTTATTTATGAGAAATATAAGGATCCTGATGAAATTGTTGAAAAAGAATCTAATGTGGATTTTGAATATATTAAACATAATTCAGTAAATTTCATTGAATTTGTGGAAAGGTATGAATCAAAGAATCTGGATGATGATATTATCAGAAAAAAACATATTATTACATTTATATCCAATGCAATAAAATCCATAGCCGACAATGCCTTGAAAAATGTGTATATTAACATTGCGTGTAAAAATCTTGATATTAATAAAACAGTGTTTTGGGAAGAAAATGCATCACTTAAACCCCGTGAAAAAAAGAAGAAGATTATTAAAGTAGAAAAATCAAATATTCTTTATACTGAATTGATATCTTTAATGCTTTCAAATAATGATTTGGCAACAGAGTGTTGTGAGGGAATAGATGATGCAGAATATTTTGATATTAAAACAAAGAATGTTTTTATTCAAATCTGTAATAATTTGGAAAACACCGATAATATCGTTGACAATTCAAATAAAAATGTTAATATTAATAACTTAGACCAAAAAATCATTGAAAGAGTATTTTACTATGAAAATAAGGTGCCGGATATTAAAAAAGTAAGGAAAGTTATTGAATTAATTAAGAGAGATGGAATAGTAAGAAAGATTGAAGAAAATGAATCAAAGAAAAAGCATATGAAAGATGAAGAAGAAAGAAAACGACTCATGGAACGATACAATTATTATTCCGCGAGAAG